>JAIRXO010000023.1 GCA_031268255.1 Spirochaetaceae bacterium | reverse complement strand
CCTGGGCGCGTCTCCCCGAGGCAAGGGAGGCCGCCGAAAGGGCTGCCGAAAGGCGCCTTGACCCCAATACCGCCGTGGTACTGGAAGCGGCTAGCCGGACAAGGAAGGAAAGCCACCGCCTTGAGGGCCTCCTCCGTTTTGAGGCCGGTCCTGACCATATTCTTAGCGCCCGCTGTGAACCTGACCACTTTACACTGCCCCTTTTGGCGGAACATTTTGAACGCCGCTTCGGGAATCATGCCTGGCTTATCATGGACCTCAGACGGAAACTCGCCCTCGTAAGACCCCGCGGCAGGACACCCCGCATCGTAGAACAATCCGGGGCACTCCCCTCCGCCCCGCCACCCTCCTCTGGGCCCAATGCCTCCGACGCCTGGAAAGACCTGTGGCGTTCCTATTTCAGGGCCGTCAACAATGAAGAAAGGAAAAATCCAAAACTCCAAAGGAGCTTTATGCCCCGGCGCTACTGGAAGTATTTGCCCGAGATGGAGTAAAGGGATTAGGCTCCTTGGACCTCTCCCAGTTCCCGGAGGGCTTTGCATATCAGGTCCATATCTCGATTCGTATAACGCTGGTCTATCGGTACTGAGTAAATGTGATCGCAGATGTAGCGGGTTCCCGGAAAATCATCCAGGCCGGCTTCGCCATGGAAGGGCCAGTAGAAGGTTGACCCTATGCCCCTCCTGGCAAGGAATTCCTGGGCCGCGTCCCGGTCAGGAGAATACAGACTCATGTGACTGGGACAGACTCCTTCGTCAAGAACAGGGAATACTGGTTTTACCCCCGCGCTGAAGGGGCTCGCGGCAAGTATGGCGGCGTAATTATTCCTTCTCTTTCTTATTATATCCTCATAGGGAAAATTCCCGATGATTTCTTCCGAAGGGCTGTCGCTTGCATAGGCGTCAAACATGCTTCTGAGCCTCATCTCTGTTTCCCAGAAAAGGGTTTCTACCCGTTCTTCTGAGGCGCCGCCGCTCCGGTTTACAACCCGTTCCCGTTCGGCAAAACAGGCCAGCCTTCCCCGCAGGTGTTCTTCCTCGGCGGGCAGCAGGGGAAGGCCAAATTTGCCCTTCCTTTTTACCGCTATGCCCCCTGAGGCTATACCCATCCATTTTCTGAAACTTCCGGCATTGTAATCCGCCATGGTTTCGATGCCGCCGGCGGAAAAAACGCTGTGGGTAATATCCTGTATGACAGTTACGCCGGATTTGACGCAGCGGGCCACAAAATCCCGGTCATAAAAGGAAAATCCATAATATCCGCAGAGGCCCAGGACGGAAATATCCGGTATGACTTTTTGGTCAAAGCGGGGAATCAGATTCTCCGGCGAAACATCGTAAAACAAAAGTCTGTATCCGGCTTTTTTATAGGGGGCGACGACAGTTTCGCAGGTATAGGCGGGGAGATAGGCGGTACGTTTCGTATCCCCCGGCATGAGGTCCAAAAGGCAGTAATAGATGGCGCAGCGGCCGGACATGCAAAAACGCCGGTCCCCGCCTTCCGGCTTGTCCGTCAGGGTACGCCCTTCCGGGGAAGATGCTGCCCCGGATGGGGGAGGGTTTTTTTCAAGGCAGAACATGCCGCCGATTTTCAGCATGCTAAAAACTTCTTATGGTTTTTTCGTCGAGTTTTTGTATCACTTCGCAGGCCAGTTTGACGGCGTTTTCAAAATCGGCGTAAGCTGAGATGCCGTAGTGGGTATGGGCATACCGCACCGGAATGCCTATGACAATCACCGGCACGGCCTTTCCGGTTAGATGAATAATCCCGCCGTTGGTTGAACCGCCTGAACGCACCGCCTCCTGAACGGGGATATTTTTTTCCCGGGCGGTGGACAGGGCCAGAGCCTGAAAACGGGGATTGGTGATCATCTTCATGTCGATATGCCGCAGCATGGGTCCCTTTTTAAGGGCCGTCTGTACCGCGTAGGAGTCTACCACCGTATCGTCAGCCGGGCAGCCCTCAAAGGAAATGGCAATATCAGGCCGCACGGCCTGGGCGGTAACTTCGGCGCCTCTGAGTCCCACTTCTTCCTGGGCGGCAAAGGCCCCGGTGATGCTCACGCCGGGGGATTTGTCTTTCAGGGCGTCAAGGGTTGCGATAAGCGCCGCGCAGCCCAGGCGGTTGTCAAAAGCCTTGCCCATCATGGTGTCCTGTTTTTCGTTGTACTCAAAACGAACATCGGGAACCACCGGCGCCGCGAGAGGGATTTTGTACTCTTCCTGTACTTCTCTATCGCTTACGGCGCCGACATCAATGACCATAGCCGCAAGATCAGGCGGGGCTTTTTTTTCCGCTTCGCTTAAATAATGGGGAGGCTTACTGGCAATGACGCCGGGAATCCACAGGCCCAGGGCGTTCCGTATCAGAACCCTGTGGGCGCTGACATTGGCGGGAACCCAGCCGCCAAGGGGAATAAATTCAAGGGTTCCGTTGGGCCTTATGGCCTTGACCATAAAACCGACTTCGTCGCTGTGGGCGTCAAGCATAAGCACCGGGCAGCCTTCTCCGCCGGGGCGTTTGATGTAAAGGTTGCGCATGGCGTCTTCGGCAATGCTGCCCAGGTCTCCGCCGTAATGCCGTATGAGTTTTACCGCTTCGTCCTCAAAACCGGAAACCCCCGGAGCGCCGGAGAGATCTCCTATCATGGCAACTGTTTTCTGTTTATCCATCAGAGTTTACCCTTTCAAATTTATCGGGGCCCTTACACGAACAAGATGCCGTGTTTCCGGCGTCGTGTAAAAGCCCCGGCATGGCAGGAAACGAAAAGGCTTACTGCCTGACCTGGACGTTTTCGAGCCGGTGATACCCGATAGTGTCGGGGACAAAACTTTCAACTTTCTTATTGCCTCCGGCGTTGATCGGGGTATACATAAGAGAGATATAACCGGTAAGGTCCGCAAGCAGTATGGCAAGGTCCTTGTACGCCTGCTCCCGGACAGCGGGATCGGTATTGTTCCGGCCCTGTTCAATCAGGGCGTCAGCCTGGGGGTTGACAATATAGGATGTGTTGCCGCCGGGTCCCTGCTTGCTGGAATGTACCAGAGAATAATATGTATAGTCAGCGTCGAGGTTTGAGGTGATCCAGCCGAAATAGGCCATCTCATGTTCACCGTTATCGGTCTTGTCCCAGAAGGCCCCGGTTTCCATTACTTCAAGTTTTACGGTGATTCCTACTTGTCTGAGCATATCAATGATGGCGGTGCCCGCCTCAACCCTTTCCTGGCTGTTGTTTACCCAGAGGCTGGTAGTGAATCCGTTGGGGAATCCGGCCTGGGCAAGGAGCTGCCGTGAGAGGTCCGGGTCATAGCTGTCCACTCCGGCGCTGTGGTAGGCGTATACGCCAGGGGCGATAATGGCGTCGGCGGGTTCGCCCGCGCCGTTTATTATGGTATCAATGATCAACTGCCTGTCTATGGCGTGACTTATTGCCTGGCGTACCAGTTTGTTTTCAAAGGGCGGCTTTCTCATGTTCATTGATATATAGGAAAGGCTCAGAGGCGGGGCAAAGTAAAGGGTAAGATTACTGTCGCCGGTAACGACTTTATGATCGTTGGTGGGAAGATCATAGGCAATGTCGATTTCCCCGGTTTGGAGGGCTATGGTCCTCTGTGAGGCTTCGGGTATAACCTTCATGGTCAGGTATTTGGTTTTGGGGACGCCGTCATAGTAATCCTCAAAGGCTTCAAGGCGCGCCGAATCGCTCTGGGTCCAGGAGACAAACTTATAGGGGCCTGAGCCTACCGGATGCCGTGCCTGAATGTCAGGACTGGATTCCGTATACGCCTTGGGAAGTATGGCGGCAAAGGGCACGGCCAGGTTCCTCAGCGCGGGCGCGTAGGGTGCGTGGGTGTTGACCACCACCGTATAGGGATCCTCAATGATGGTCTCTGAGATAAAATCCATCAGATAGGAAATCATGGAACTTGCCACCGCCCGGTCAAGGGAGTACTTTACATCCTCGGCGCTCAGGTCCGTCCCATCGTGGAATTTGATGCCTTTCCGTATGTGGAAGCGGTAAGAAGTGGGGGAGATCTGTTCCCAGGATTCGGCTATCTGGGGCGTGATTTCAGTACCGTCGCCGCCAAATTGGACCAGGGTGTCAAAGATGTGATTGGTTACCGTTACCGCCGGGGTCTGCCGCCCCACATGGGGATCAAAGGATGTTACATCCGCCCCCTGGCCCCAGGTAATCGTGTCTTTGTAGCTGCCGCTTCCTGTTCCAGAAGATTTACCGCAGCCGGTAAACGCCAGGAACAGCAGTACCGTAAACCACAGGATACTTCGTTTCATTATTTTCCTCCATAAAAAATATTACAACCACAAGGCTGTGGTATCTGCCGCAGATCAGGTCCGGGTATGCTGTCAAAGGGTGCAGGCCGCAAAATGCCCCGCTTCCCTTTCGGTAAATTCTATGTCCCTGCCCGTACAGCCCTCATGGACACGGGGGCAGCGTTTGGCAAAACGGCAGCCCGGAACCGGTTCTATGGGGGAAGTTAGTTCACCTTTAAGGATGGTACGGGCAAGGTTAAAGTCCGGGTCAGGAACGGGAATGGCCGAAAGCAGCGCCTGGGTATAGGGGTGAAGGGGATTTTCAAAGAGCCGCCCGGCAGGGGCCTTTTCCACCATCTGGCCCAGGTACATGACCAGTATGTCGTCGGACAGGTGCTTAACCACCGAAAGGTCATGGGTGATAAAAAGATAGGTAAAGCCCAGTTCGTCCTGTAGGTCCTGCATAAGGTTAAGAATCTGGGCCTGTATGGAAACATCCAGGGCGCTTACCGGTTCGTCACAGATAATGAGTTTGGGATTCAGGGCAAGGGCGCGGGCTATGCCTATGCGCTGGCGCCTTCCGCCGTCAAGCTCATGGGGATAGGTATTGATAAGTCTCCCTGCGAGCCCCACCATTTCCATAAGTTCCAGGGAACGCTTTCTCAGGCCCTCTTTATCCCAGGCTGAATAGAAGCCCTGGATAAGAAGTGCCTCGCTTATGGTTTCGCTTACTGTCATGCGGGGATTAAGGGAGGCAAAGGGGTCCTGAAAAATGATCTGCATATCCCGCCGGGCCTGCTTCATCGCCTGTTTGCCGTAACCGAGTATATCGTACCCTTCAAAAAAAATCTTTCCATCGGTGGGTTCATGGAGGCGCAGTATGACCCTGCCCAGGGTACTCTTGCCGCAGCCCGATTCGCCCACGACGCCCAGGGTTTCTCCCCGCTTAAGCGTAAAGCTCACATCGTCCACCGCGTGGAGCAGTCCCGCGGGAGTATTAAAATATTTTTTCAGATGTTCTACCCTGAGAAGTTCGCCTGTTTCCATAATACCGGGCCTCCTAAAAACTATGTTGAAAGCATTGCTTCCGGGGGCTGCGCGGAGACCGGAAGCCGGGCTATGCCGGGGAGTCCCCTGTCCGAATACACGCAGCGGACCAGATGTCCGCCCGCCGCGGCGCTGCCGGAATCAGCGGCACACAGCGAAGGAACGGCGGCCTTACAGGCTTCGGCGGCATAGTCGCAGCGGGTATGGAATTTGCAGCCCGTGGGGAGCCTGGTGGGGTCAGGCATGAGGCCCTTGATGGGGTTAAGTCGCTTCACATCCTTTGCCAGGCTTGGTATGGAACCCAAAAGCCCCATGGTGTAGGGGTGCCGGGGATTCTTAAAAATATCCCTGAGACTTCCGTATTCCACGATCTCCCCGGCATACATGATGGCCACATGGTCGCAGTTCTGGGCTACCACCCCAAGGTCGTGGGTAATGAGCAGCATGGAGGTACGCAGTTTTGCCTTGAGCGCCTGTATCATCTCAAGAACCTGGGCCTGTATGGTAACATCCAGGGCGGTAGTAGGTTCATCGGCGATGAGGAGTTTGGGATTACAGGCCAGGGCTATGGCGATGATGACCCGCTGCTTCATGCCTCCTGAAAACTGGTGGGGGTATTCGTCAATCCGGTCCGAGGAGATTCCCACCAGTTCAAGCATTTCCGCCGCGGCCTGCCGGGTTTCCCCCGGTCCCATCCTGTTATGGGTTCTGATGACCTCCATAATCTGTTCCCCTACGGTCATTACCGGATTGAGGCTGGTCATGGGGTCCTGAAAAATCATGGAAATAAGATTGCCCCGCACGTCTCTCATTTTGCTTTCGCTCAAGGCAAGCAGATTCCGGCCCTCAAATACAACTCTTCCACCCTTGATTTCTCCAGGCGGATGGGGAATGAGACCCATGATACCCCGGGCAAGGGTGGTTTGTCCCGCGCCGGTTTCCCCTACAAGGCCAAGGGTATGCTGTTCCTGTATGGAAAAACTTACGCCGTTAAGGGCTTCCACAATTCCGTCGTCGGTAACATATCGTATGGTCAGGTCTTCTACACTGAGTAATTCTTTGGCTTCCATATCGCCGTCCTTAGGTTTTAAGCCGGGGGTCCAGGGCATCCCTGAGGCCGTCACCCAGTACATTGAGGGCGAGTATCGTAAGCATGATTCCCAGTCCGGGAATCACCGTAATATGCCAGCCTTCCCGTATATAGGAACGGGCGCCGGAAAGCATGGAACCCCATTCGGGGGTAGGCGGCTGTATGCCCAGTCCCAGGAACGAAAGCCCCGCTATGGAAAGTATGGCTCCCGCCACGCCCAGGGTGGCCTGTACGATGAGGGGCGCCAGGGAATTGGGAATAATGTACTTAAAGATGATACGGAAGTCCCCGGCCCCCAGCGCCCTCGCGGCCTCAACAAATTCCTGTTCTTTTACGGTAAGCACCGAGGCCCTGACCGTGCGGGCAACGGTGGGAATATAGGATATGGCAATGGCTATA
>JAIRXO010000302.1 GCA_031268255.1 Spirochaetaceae bacterium | reverse complement strand
CCGGAATTTTTAAAGTACGAAAAAGCATACAGCCGCCGTATTGATGACGCAAACCGTCTTGTTTATACCGGCGATGAAAAGCAAAATCTGCATATTATTGCCTGTAAAGGCCATTATTCATAATCCGGCAAATTTTAGGGTCCACACGGCATAAGGGGGGCGCATTTCCTCACCGCCGTCTGCCGTACACCGCATATGTTACGCGCCCCCCGCGCTCCGAAGGTTTTTGCTCCGCAAAAACGCTTCTCCGCTGCCCCCCTAATGAAAGCGCGTCCCGGCGCTTCTATTGTTGCGGTTATGAGGGAAAGTGTTAAACAGAGCCGTGATAGTTCCTAAATTTGCCGCTATATGTAAGCAAATGCCAGAAAATCGCGCTAAACGCGAGGGGTAATACTATGGGAATGCGCAAGGGATTGAAGCGGAAATCCTTTTGCGCAGCAAAAGATTGGAGCGGAAAGCCCGGTCGGGGCTGTCTTGACAGCCCCGATGCGTCCTCTCCGTATACTATCCTGGCGATTTCCATTTGAATCAGTATTCAGGAAACCCGCAAGGTGGTGGCTGTTTTTTATTGAAAAAAGGTGTATTATATGAAATAGTTTGTATTTTGAGGTGTTTAGTATAATACAAACTAGTAAGGAGAAACTATGAAAAAGTTCTTATTCTGCGTGCTTGCTGCGGCCCTGGCCCTCTCGGCCTGTTCCAGCAAGCCCAAGGCCCAGAGCGACTCTTTGGGTCCGGCTCCTGAGTATATCGCGAGGACCGAGACCTATGAGGTTGTGGACCACAAAACCAAGGCTGTGGGTCAGGATGTGCCTGAGTGGGTTACCAGGTACATATCCGAAGGACTCAGCGGTGTAGAAGCCATGCCCGCCTACAGTGAAAAATATGTGTTTGTCGGCGAAGATACGGGAACCAACCTCAACGCCCTGCGTCAGTGGTCCTCGGGTTTTTCCGTGGCCCAGGACCTGTCCCGCATGGTTTCACGGCGGGTTCAGGACCGCTTTGCCGGAGCTGCCGCCGGAAGTCCCGATGACACCTATGGCCGCTATTTTGAAAACGTGGTAAAAAGCTCCTCCGACGCCACCTATACCGGCGCCAGAAAGGAGACGGATTTCTGGCTCAGAAAACGTTTCTTTAATCCTGACGGAAAGACGGTACGGGAGGAACTCTATGAGTACTATGTCCTTGTAAGCATAGACAGGGCCACCCTTGAGCGGCAGATCAACGATGTACTCAACGGCGTAAACGCCGATACTCCCCCTACCAGGGAACAGGCCACTGCCTATGATCGGGTGAGGGAAGCCTTCTACGAAGGCTTTTAAAAAAAGAACGCCTATACGCGCTTCTTTTACCGCGCTTGCGCATAACTAAAAACAGCGGACATGTTTTGACAGAGCCCCGGTACACGGGGCTTTTGTTTTTTATTTTCCCTTATCGAACCTCAATCATATATATAGAAGAATTTTTTGGCGGAATAAATTTGAAGTTCCGCCAGGGCAATACTATAGTTGGGATGTGAGGTTTGTAGATGAGTTTTGGTCAAATAGTATTCAATGGTTTTTGGATGGCTCTCATTATGTCCGTATGTATGGCCTTTGTTATGACAGTGGTCAACGTCGGATTCGGCGATAATTTTATACGCGCATGGCTGACAGGCGCGGGTGTTGGTTTTATTGTTTCCCTGCCGTTGTCATTTTTTCTGCCGCCGCTTCTGCAAAAAATAATGAAGATGCTGAACATATAAAGTCTCAGGCGGTATGCGTCCGGCCCTGTTCTGTGCTATCGTCATTACATGAACAGCATATATGCGTCAGGGCTCAGTCTCATACACTTCATTCAGCGGTATGAGAATCCCTTTCTTGACAGGGTGATGCGGGGCTTGAGTTTTCTTGGTTCTCCTGCTCCCTATCTTGTTCTTATTCCCTTTCTTTTCTGGTGTGTTGACGAAAGGAGGGCTCTGCGCCTGGGTTTTTTGGTGCTGCTTTCCGCGCATCTTAACAGTTCCCTCAAGATGCTGTTCGGCCAGCCAAGGCCCTATGACCTTGATCCAACTGTGGCCAGGGCCCATGAAGGCGGTGCTTCGGGGCAGTACGGGCTGCCGTCGGGACACGCGCAGACTTCCCTGGTATTCGCCCTGGGCCTCGCCTCGTGGAAAAAGAAAGCCGCCGTCTATATCACGGCCCTGGCCGTTGTTTTTCTTATAGGTTTAAGCAGGCTCTATCTGGGGGTTCATTTTCCTACGGACCTTCTGGGCGGGTGGTTCACCGGTTTTCTGATTGTCAGTCTGGAAAGGCTTCTCTTTCCCTTTCTAAAATCCCTCTTGGAAGCCGGTGGGGTCAGGGCCCGGATCATTACCCTTGCCCTGCTTGCCTTTGTGATGAACAGCATCCATAGCTGGGACCCCGGTCCCGGAGGACTGCTCCTTGGTTTTGGGGGCGGTTATATCCTTATGAAAAGCCGCTTCCCCTTTTGCGCCGCCCTGCCTGGGGAACAGGATGTTCACGATCAGGAGCGGGACTCAGGCGTTGCGGACATGAGGATGACCGGGCCTTCAAAAAAATTTATCCTCCTTGCCCTGCGTTATGCGCTCGGCATGGCGGGTCTTTTCTTCCTTTATATAACCCTTACCAGACTGTTCCCCGGAGAAGATTCGCCTTACTACAGGCTGTCCCGTTTCTGCCGCTACGGAGCCGCGGGCTTCTGGGTATCCGCCGCCGCCCCGGCCCTCTTTGTCCGCTTCAATCTCGCCCGCGCGGAGAAGTCATGAGCGCTGCGTATTACGGCGACGAAGCTCCCATTGCCGCCCTGGCCACAGACGGAGCACAGGGGGCGCTGGACCTTATACGGGTTTCGGGAAAGGGTTCTCCAGAACTTTTTGCCCCCTGTTTTTCCCGCCGGGAAAAACTCCAGAGGTCCGGGGGGAATGTCCTCATCCACGGCTGGATACGGGACAGCGGAGGCGCTCCCCTTGACGAGGTGATGCTTTCGGTTTTCCGCTCGCCCCGTTCCTATACAGGCGAGGATGCCCTTGACATAAGCTGCCACGGCGGCGGCAGGGCGGCCCGTTCCATACTAAAACGGCTCCGGGAACTTGGCTTCCGCGACGCGCTGAGAGGCGAATTTACCTTTCGCGCTTTCATGCACGGCAAGCTGGACCTTACCCGCTGCGAAGCGGTCATGGAACTGGTCTCATCAAAAACGGAACTTTCCCTCAAAAAAGCCGCGGGGCGGCTTTCCGGTCTTTTGTACGCCGAGATCAAGGAAATAAAAGAACTTTTACTTGAAGCTCTTACCGGAACGGAACTGCTCCTTGATTATTCCGAGGATGACGGCGCCCTGTCCGGCGCTTCCGGCCTTCCCGGAAGGGAAGCCGCGGAAGCGGCGCTTTTAAGGCTTGAGGCCCTTGCCGCTTCCTACGCGCGGGAAAGGCTCTGTCAGGAAGGCGCCCTGATCGTAATCGCCGGGAGGCCCAACGCGGGAAAGTCGAGCCTCTTTAATTACCTTCTCAGGGAAGATCGTTCCATTGTTACCGAAATACCCGGCACGACCAGGGACTGGATAGAAGCGTGGGTTTCCATCGGCGGCATACCGGTACGCCTTGCCGATACCGCCGGTTTTCGGAATCCACGGGACCAGGTTGAACAACAGGGCATAGAACGGAGCAGGGAACTTATTGCCCGATCTGACCTGACCCTCTACCTTGTTGACGGAAGCGAAGGCATGGGAGAATCTGACCGGGACTTCCTCAGGTCTCTTGGATGTATGGCACATAACGGCGGCAAGGCGGTCTCTCAGGGAGAGGTTCCTGTCCTTGTGGTCTGGAACAAGATTGACAAGGCAAAACCGCCCTCTGGTCCACAAGAGGAAATGATCGGCATAAGCGCGAAAACCGGCGAGGGCATAGCGGAGCTTGAAAAGGCCGTCATTGCCGCCCTCAGCTCCGAAGCCGGCAATGAGGACGCCGCGCCCGGCATAGCCGCCGAAAGGCAGAAACTTCTTGTGGACCGGGCCATTGCGTCGCTTACAGAGGCCCTCGCGTTTGCCGATACGGGAGGCCCTCTTGACCTTGCCGCCCCCCTTCTCAGGGACAGCGTGGACGCTCTGGGAGAAATAAGCGGCGAGGTCTCCACAGCCGATATACTGGACGCCATGTTCAGCCGTTTTTGTGTAGGAAAGTAATTATGCCAAAGCGGGCCATGATGTCAGGCGGAGATTACCGGTGCATTGTCGTAGGCGGCGGCCACGCCGGCATTGAAGCCGCTCTGGCGGCGGCCCGGCTTGGATTTTCCACCCTCCTTGTTACCCAGAACCCCGACCGCATAGGCGCGCTCTCCTGCAATCCCGCCGTGGGGGGGCTTTCCAAAGGCAACCTTGTACGGGAAGTGGACGCCCTTGGCGGCCAAATGGGAAAGCTCATAGACGCGTCCATGATACAGTACCGGGTGCTGAACCGTTCGCGGGGACCGGCGGTACAGGCGCCCCGGGCACAGGCGGACAAGGCGGCCTACCAGAGAGAGGCGAGGCTTGCCCTGGAAGGGGAGAAGAACCTCAGCATACTCATGGACACTGTTACCGACCTCATTGTTTCAAAAGACAACAAACGGGTTGAGGGAGTGATTACCGCTCTGGGCCGCGGTATAGGCGCGGAAGCGGTCATCCTTAACACAGGTACTTTTCTTGAAGGAAGAATTTTCATCGGCGAATACGATGCCCCTGAGGGAAGGCTTGGCGAAGGAGCGGCCCTGGGGCTGGGAAAAAATCTGCGGAAACGGGGCTTTGCCGCGGGCAGGCTCAAGACAGGAACCCCCGCCCGCATAGCAGGGGACACGATTGATTACGCGGCCCTTGAAAGACAGGACGGCGAAACGCCGAGGCCCTTTTCCTTTGACAATGAAGGCGGTATTCCCGACGGGCATCATCTTCCCTGCTGGATAGCGTATACCAACGAACAAACCCATAAGGTCATCAGGGAGAACATAGGCCGCTCGCCCCTTTACAGCGGCAAGATTACCGGAACCGGCCCCCGCTACTGCCCTTCTATCGAGGACAAGGTCGTGCGCTTTCCCGAAAGGGACAGGCATCATGTGTTTGTTGAACCCGAAGGGCTTTACACCAACGAAATGTACCTTAACGGGCTTTCAAGCTCCCTGCCCCTGGATGTCCAGTACGGCTTTATCAGAACCATAGCGGGGCTTGAGGAAGCCCGTATCGTGCGGCCCGCCTATGCGGTGGAATACGATTATCTTGATCCCCTGGGACTCTATCCCACCCTGGAATCAAAAACACTCTCGGGCCTCTTTGCGGCGGGACAAACCAACGGCAGCTCAGGCTATGAGGAGGCCGCGGCACAGGGCATCATGGCGGGCATCAACGCCGCGCTGAAACTTTCGGGAAAACAGCCGCTCATACTGGGCAGGGCCGAAGCCTACACCGGCGTTCTCATTGACGACCTTACCACCCTGGGAACAAAGGAACCTTACCGCATGTTCACCAGCCGGGCCGAACACCGGCTCATGCTGCGCCACGATACTTCCGACCAGCGCCTTACCCCCAGAGGCAGGGAGACCGGCCTTGTGGATGACCGGCGCTGGGAACGCTTTACAAAAAAAACCGCCGGTCTTGACGAGATACGGGAACTTTTAAGGACAAGGCGGCCTGAAGAAATTTCGCCTGACGGGCGCGGCGGCATGAGTTTTGAAAAGATACTCTCAGGCGGAACAGCGGACATACACGATGTGCTTCCCCTCATACCCGAACTTAATGCCTATCCCGCCGAATGGGTTGAAGGAGCGGCCCTCGATATTAAATATTCAGGCTATATAGAAAAAGAAAAACGGGCCGCCTCGAAAAAGGCCAAACTGGACAGCATCAGGCTTGCCCCTGATTTTGACTTTGCCGGAATCCCGGGCCTTTCCGCGGAAGCAAGGGAAAAACTCATGTCCGTGCGGCCCCTGACCCTGGGCCAGGCCGCCCGCGTCCCCGGAATAAGGCAGGGCGACATTGCCCTCCTCATGGTGCTGATAAAAAGGGCATCCCGTTCTTAGCCCGGCGGCCAGGCAAGGGGCCTTCCGCCCAGCACATGGATATGGAGATGATCCACAGTCTGCCCGCCGTCATCCTTGCAGTTGATAACAAAGCGGGCGCCTTTTTCGCCGCAGCCAAGGCTTACGGCAAGCTCCCGGGCCTTTAAGAGGAGCCGTCCGGCAAGGCCCTCGTCGCCTGCTTCAAGTTCCATGATGTTCCTGATATGCCGTTTGGGAACCAGAAGAAAATGAATGGGCGCCTGGGGGTTCACATCGTAAAAGGCCAGCATGTCGCTGTCCTCGTAGATTGTTTTTCCGGGTATTTCGCCGGAAATAATCTTGCAGAATATGCAGTTACTCATGCGTAATTGTACCACAGGGAATGACAACAATCCACCGGAAACGAAGGACCAAGTTCCCATAAAATCACTTTTTCGCCTTGACTTCGCCGTTCAGAAATTTTAGATTTGAATGGGGTGTTATGATCATAATACCCAAAGGAAGGATACATGAAACTATTTATCAAAAAACTTGCCGGAAGGACCGCCGCCGCGGGCCTTCTGCTGGTTCTGCTGGCGGGTTTTGCCGCAGGCTGCGCGAGTGCGCCCAAGTTTAGCCCCGGCGTCTACGAAGGTACGGCCAAGGGCTTTGGCGGCGATGTTATCGCCAGGGTTGAGCTCTCCGACTCCGCCATAGTATCAGTCACTGTCTCAGGTGATAATGAAAGCCAGGGCATAGGCAGCATAGCCATAGCGGAACTGCCCGGTATTATTGTGCAGCGGCAGACAACCCAGGTTGACGCCATTGCCGGAGCCTCGGTGTCAAGCCGTGCGGTAATCGAAGCGGTCAACGCGGCCCTCCGTTCCGCCGGTGTTGATCCCGCGAAACTTACCGGGAAAGCTGTTTCGGGCGGGGCCAGAACCAGTGAGACGGTGAACGCCGACGTGGTGGTTGTAGGCGGCGGCGGAGCGGGAATGGCCGCGGCCATTATCGCCAAACAGGCCGGCCTCAATGTGGTCCTCATCGAAAAGATGGCCATGCTCGGAGGCAACAGCTCAAAGTCAACCGGAGGCATGAACGCCGCCGAGACCAAGTACCAGAAAGAGCAGAATATCAGCGATTCGGTACAGACCTTTATTGACGATACCATGAAAGGCGGCGGCAATATCGCCGACCGTTCGCTGGTAACCATTCTCGCGCGGAGTTCTGCGGAGGCCATTGACTGGCTTGATTCCATAGGCGCTCCCCTTCCCAGGGTTTCCTTCTCTGGCGGGGCGACGAACAGGCGCATCCATCAGCCTGCCGACGGTTCGGCTGTGGGTATTTACCTGGTAGCGGCCTTTGAGAAAAAACTCAAAGAACTCAATATTCCCGTATATCTCAATACCAAGGCGACCGACTTTATCGTCGATTCCCAGGGCAGGGTTACCGGGGTCAAGGCCGAATCATC
Organism: Spirochaetaceae bacterium; assembly: GCA_031268255.1. Classification (GTDB taxonomy): domain Bacteria; phylum Spirochaetota; class Spirochaetia; order Treponematales; family Breznakiellaceae; genus JAIRTD01. The sequence goes on along the minus strand of JAIRXO010000302.1, from coordinate 993 downwards.
GTCAAAAAATTATACCTTTAACGGAAAGGCCACTGTCCTCGCCACCGGCGGTTTTGGCGCCAACGAGGCCATGTATACCAGGTACCGGCCCGAACTCAAGGGCTTTGTTACGACCAATTCTCCGGGAGCCACCGGCGATGGCATAGTCATGGCCGAAAAAATACACGCCGCCCTTGTGGATATTGAACAGATTCAGATTCACCCCACGGTGGAACAGAACACCGCCATCATGGTTACCGAAGCGGTACGGGGCGACGGCGCCATTCTCGTAAACAAGGACGGCAGGCGCTTTACCAACGAAATGGGAACCAGGGATGTGGTTTCCGCGGCGGTCATAGCCCAGAGCGAAGGCTTTGCCTACATAGTCTTTGACCAGGAACTGAGGGCGGGCCTCAAGGCCATTGAAGGCTATGTGACCAACAACATAGTCACCGAAGGGGCGACCATACAGGACCTCGCGGGCAAGCTGGGCATGAGCCCGGCGGTTCTTGCCGAGACGCTTTCAACATGGAACGCCGCGGTACGGACCAAGAGGGACAGCGCCTTTAGCCGGAACACCGGCATGGAAAAGGACCTCTCCCATCAGCCTTATTACGCCATCAAGATAGCCCCCGGCGTACACCACACCATGGGCGGCGTCAAAATCAACACCCAGGCCCAGGTTATTTCCACCGCGGGTAATCCCATACCCGGCCTCTTTGCCGCCGGCGAAGTTACCGGAGGAATACACGGCAATAACCGCATAGGCGGCAACGCCGTGGCCGACATTGTTATTTTTGGCCGCATAGCAGGCGCTTCCGCGGCCAGAGCCGCGAAAGGCAACTAGGCAGGACAGCCCAGGCGGCCCCGCCGCAAGGCAGTCCGCATTTGATACGGCGCGGGGCGCGATTGCGCCTCACGCCGTTTTTTGGCTACAGGGCGGCCTTTTGCAGGGCATCTTCCACAGCGTCCAAAAAACCCCGGCTCGAATACGAGGCTCCCGCCACTATATCC
>JAIRXO010000262.1 GCA_031268255.1 Spirochaetaceae bacterium | reverse complement strand
AGATATCATAAATATTTATATTTGTCAATACGGTGTTGACCCTACATCCCCCATCAGCGTATTGGTTCATATGCTTTGGTTCCGGCAATACGTATGCCGCCGCTTGCGTCAGCGCCGCCGCCTGTTCCTGCTGAGAAGCACAAGGCGGAGAAGGTTCGCTATGGCGCTTAAAGCCGCCGCCACATAGGTCAGGGCCGCGGCGGTAAGCACCTTCTTTACTCCCGCCAGTTCTTCTTCGCTTAAAACCTTGCCGTCCCTGAGTATGGCTATGGCCCGCGAGGATGCGTTAAATTCCACCGGCAGGGTGATGAGGGTAAAGCCCACGGCGGCGGTAAACAGTATGATGCCGAGATTGAAGAGCGCCGGCAGGGAAACAATGAGTCCCAGTACGGCAAGGGCCGGCCCCAGGGAAGAACCAAGCTGGGCCGCCGGAACAAGGGCGCTCCTCAGTCCTAGGGGGGCGTAGCCTTTGGCGTGCTGAATGGCGTGGCCTGTTTCGTGGGCCGCTACGCCCACGGCGGCTATGGACGGCCTGCCGTACACAGGCTCCGAAAGGCGGAGTACCTTGTGGGACGGGTCGTAGTGGTCGGATAAACTGCCCTGTACCGCTTCGATCTTTACATCGCTTATCCGGCTTTGCTGCATGAGTATACGCGCCGCGTCCGATCCGGTAATGTTTTTCGAGTTGGTGATCTTTGAATATTTGGAAAAGGCCGATGTAACCATGCCCTGGGCTATGAGGGAAAACAAAAGGGCCGGAAGCACGAGAATTATATAGTAATGGTCAATATACACGCTGTCCTCCTTGCCAGCCCCGGCGCGGGGCTGGCATCTTTTCAACATAGCCGTATTCTGAAAAAATCTCTACCCCAAATGAACGATTCGGTAGTTACATTTGGAATTACCGCCGGGCCTCCTGGTTTCAGTTCTGCGTCCTGTTCGTCTCGGGGTAGAGTATGAGCCTGGCCGGCCCGCTCCTCATCAGGGTGGCCGCCATGTTCCTGATGACTGCCGCGCTGACTCTGTCAAAAAGGGCCGGCCTTTCGTCAAGCTGGTTCAGGGGCATACCCAGCATGGCGAATTGGGCATAGGCCTTGGCAAGGTACGAGTTGTCCTGCACAAGCTGCCTCTGGTTCATCTTGAGGGCCGCTATGGCTTCTCTCAGTACGCCCTGGTCCACCTGGCCTGAGGCCAATGCCGAGACTTCGTTTTGTACCGCCGCGCTTAAATCTTCGGCCCGCCGGGGGTCACAGTAAAACGAAAGGGCCGTGTAGAGTTCTCCCCTGGGTATGGGCGACAGGCCGGTTTCCGCGGAGATGGAATACACGCCCCCCAGGGCCTCGCGTATTTTTTCGGTGAGGACTATGTCAAGGTATTCACCTAACACCTGGGCCGCGGCGGCGGCGGCGGCGGAATAGTCCATGGGGCTGAACCAGACAAGAAACGCCGCGCTCTGATCCTCCCTTCCCTTGTAAAGTGATTTTTCCGTTTTTCCGGGCCGTTCTATGCGCGGGTCCTCAAGGCGTTTCCACGTCCCGCCTGAGGGGATGGACGCGAGGTATGTTTCCGTATAGGAACGCAGGACTTCAATATCAATATTGCCGGTAAAGACAAAGGTATAGCCGCTGCCTTCCAGCGCCCTGGCCGCAAAGGCTTTAATGTCGTCCAGGGAAATCGCGTCTATGTCCGCTGTTTCGAGGGGCCTAAAGTAGGGGTTATTGCCATACATGAATTTTTGCAGCTCATCGGAAAAATACGTCTGGGGATTTTCATCTTTAAGGGCAAGACTGGTGCGGTACTGGCTGGCCATGACCGTAGCGGCGTCCTGGTCAACGCGGGGCTGGGTAAAGGTAAGGTAGAGCAGCTCAAAGAACGCTTTCAGGTCTCCCCTGGTGGAACTGCCCGAGAAACTCCGGGTAAAAGCCGAGGTCATAAAATTAAGGGAAATCTGTTTGTCCGCCAGGAGGCGCACCAGATCGGTGCGGGTATAGGGCCCCGCTCCCGACGCGCCAAGGAGTTCGGCGGCAAAACGGGCCGACGCGAATTCCCTTGCGCCGGTGTCGGTAAGGCCGCCGCGGGCAAGGGCATAGAAGGCCACTTCGTTGTTTTTGTTGCTGGTTTCTTTGACTATCACCCGGCTGCCGTTGCTCAGGGTCCAGACAAGGGTTCCGCTGGCCTTATCCTCGATTGAGGACGTAATGGCGCCGGGAAGCGGGTCCTGGTCAAGGAGGCTTCCTGCCGGGGCCGCCGCGAGGGGCCGTTCGATTTTTTCCCTGGACGCCGCCTCGACAATGAGCCGTATCGCCTCAGGGGAGGGGAGATTTTCGCGTTCAGCCTCGGGGGACAGGATGGCCGCGCGAAGATCATTGGCCGTAAAAAATGACTTGATATGGGCGGCGATTTCCGCTTCGCCTATATGGGGAAGCAGTTCCGTCATGGCGCGGTATTCCCATTCCATATCGGGGACCGCCGTTTTCCTGAGGAAGTGGGAGGTAAATTCATTCACATAGTAAGGGGACTCCTGCCGGTCCTGTTCGGAGACCGCCCGTTCCATATTCGAAAGGAGCATGCGCTTTGTCCTTTCTATTTCGGTTGAAGAAAACCCGTAGCGGACTATGGATTCCTTTTCCCGCAGGAGGGCTTTGAGAGCGGGTTCCATGCCGCCTGTTTTCGCGCCGGCTGAAAATACAAAGAACCGCGATGATGTGCCAAAGGGCAGGATTCCGGCATCGCCCCAGGTGTAGGGAGTTTCCGGCCTGGTGACAGCTTCTTCAAAGCGGAAGGAAAGCATGGAGTTTATAAGATGCCCGATAAGGCTCTCCCTGTAGGCATACAGGTCTCCCGGAGGCGGACTTGGTTTGAGTTTGTAGTAGAGGTTTATCTGGCCCAGAGGAAGTTCGGGATCGGTGATAATTTCGGCCTGGAAGAAATTTTTCTCCGCCGGGGGAAGATCGTAGCGCGGATGGTCCAGGGGAGTCTGGGGTTTCTCCATGGTGAAATGAGATGCCAGGGACACTTCCAGAGCGGCGCCGTCAAAGTCTCCTACAAAGATGACGGCCATGGTATCGCCGCGGTACCAGGTATGGTAAAAATTTGCCAGCACTTCGGCGGGAACGGTCCTGATTATTTCGGGAAGCCCTATGACCTGTCTTTCCGCATAGGGAGAACCCTGAAAGAGCAGGGGAAGCAGTTTTTCCCTGATCCGGTCCATGGCGCCAAGACTCTGGCGGTATTCTTCGAGAATGACCGGTCTTTCTTCGTCCACATCTTTTGGCGCGAAGGTGATGGCGTGGGTCCAGTCGTCAAGTATTGCCAGAGCCTTCTCCGGTATGCGCCGTTTTCCGTCCCGGCCTTCTTCCACCGGAACCTCTATGCCGAAAACCGTCTCGTCATAGGAAGTGTAGGCGTTTATCTCGGGCCCGAAACGCATGCCCAGGGAGCGCAGATAATGTATGAGATCGGCTTCGGGAAAGCGTTCTGTCCCGTTAAAGGCCATGTGCTCCACAAAATGGGCGAGGCCCTGTTCATGTTCCTGCTCCAGCACCGCGCCGGCGTCAACCGCCAGGGTCAGGTAGGCCCTCCCCTGGGGTTTTGTGTTTTCGAGTATATAGTACGAAAGGCCGCTGGGGAGCCTGCCTTTCCGGGCGTTCGTCATAAAGGGAAGGGGGTCATGGGCCTCGCCAAGGCTGCCGTAGTTACGGGGGTGTAAAGCCGGGTCGGTGGAACAGGACGGAAGGACGGCGGCGAAAAACACCGCCCAGACAAGAAGGGCAGCGCCGGTAACAGAACGGAGCAGACGCCCGCGTTTAGCGGAGGAGGCATCTCCGTGAGAGACGGCCCCGGGAGGGACGAATGCGGGACACGCAAGCCCCGCCGTCAGTGGTTTTTGGAAAATTAGTTCTTTCATGGTTCAACTATAACAAAACAGGCGGCGATATACAAATGCCCGCGCCGATCTTTTACAAGAGCGGAAAATACAGTACCATAAAACATGGCTATTTCCATATATTCACTTGGCGCGGCTGAGGAAGTAACCGGGTCCAAGCATGTGCTTGAGCTTGACGGCAGGAGTTTCCTCA
>JAIRXO010000222.1 GCA_031268255.1 Spirochaetaceae bacterium | reverse complement strand
CGTGATCCTCCTCAGGGGATGACGGCCTTTTTTCTGTCTGTTAAGCCAATTTCAAAACTCGGTTAGTTTTGAAATTGGCTTTGGAAAAAGCGGTCATAGGCCGCTTTTTCCTCTAAATCTAAGGTTGCGATTTCAAAATCTGATATTTTGAAATCGGCTCTGTTAAAGGCGATTCCCGAGGGCCTCCGGTTCCCAAGGAGTTTTTATGAGAAGAAATATCGTGCATCCCGGAGCCGGACAGCTCAAGTATGAAATCAGGGAGATTGTCGCCTTTGCCAGGGACATATCGGAGAAGTGGGATATTCCCATACAGTGGGAAAATATCGGCGATCCGGTCAAGAAGGGTGAGCCTGTTGCCCAATGGATCAAGGATATAGTCAGGGAAAAAGTTCTGGAAGATATTTCCTACGCCTATTCGGAGACTGAGGGCGCTGTGGAGGCCCGGGAATTTATCGCGGACCGGGCGAACAGGCGGGAAAGGGTTGAATGTGGGGGGGGCGAAGCTCAAGGGGCAGGCTCTGACAGCGCGGGGCCTCCACCGGCCCGTATCAGCGGGGCCGATGTGCTTTTCTTTAACGGTCTCGGCGACGCTGTCGCCAAGGTATTCGGTTTTCTGCGCCGCGAGGCCAGGGTGCTCGGCCCCTCTCCGGCCTATTCGACTCTTTCCTCGGCGGAAGCGGCCCATTCGGGTTATGAGCATCTTACCTACCGGCTTGATCCCAACAGAAACTGGATGCCCGACATGAATGATGTGGAACTCAAGGTCAGGTACAACGATTCTATTGCGGGTATACTGCTTATCAATCCAGACAATCCTACCGGCGCGGTATACCCTGTGGAAGTGCTGCGCGAATTTGTCCGCATAGCAAAAACTTACGGTCTCTTTATCATCTGTGACGAAACCTACGCCAATATAGTTTATGGCGGCGCGAAAACCGCGGCGCTCTCCCAGGTGGTAGGCGATGTGCCCGGCCTGGCCCTGCGTTCGCTTTCCAAGGAGATTCCCTGGCCGGGCGCCCGCTGCGGCTGGGTGGAGGTATACAACCGCAGGGCGGACCACCGTTTTGACGCGTATGTACGGAGCCTGGTAGATTCCAAGCGCCTTGAGGTTTGTTCCACAACGCTGCCCCAGCTCTGCATTGCCCCCATCATGGGTGATGCCAGGTATCCTGCCCACCTTGCCTCGCGGGCCGAAATGTTTAACCTGAGGGCCTGCGAGGCCTGCGGGGCCTTTGAGGGTATACCGGGTATAACGCTCATAAAGCCCCGGGGCGCTCTCTACGCCACGGCCATATTTGACCGGGAAACATTTGAAGAGACGGCGGAGCGTTCCCTTCCGGTAAAGGACGCTGCCCTGGCTGAATTTATACGGAAGAAAACCGCCGATGTCGCCCCGGACAAACGCTTTGTGTACTGGCTTTTGGCGTCGACGGGGATATGCGTGGTGCCCCTTTCGGGCTTTGCCAGCGAGCTTCCGGGCTTCCGCTTTACCCTTCTCGAATACAATGATGAAAAAAGGCGGGAGATATTTAAGACTCTGGGCGAGGCGTCGCGGGCGTATCTTGCCGGTTAAAGCCTATGCCAAGGCAGGTGGCCACGGCTCTTTCCCTTCCGGGGAGGCCTGAGTGTATGGGGACGTTTACTACCCTGACCCGCCTGTCGCTGAAATTCAGGGCCAGGGCGCTTGAGCCGCCGCCGTCAAAATTAAGGCCTTCTTTAGCGCCCAGCGCCTGTAATATGAGGCCGGTTTCGGCTTCGGTCGCTCCGGCGCTGCCCGGCCTTCTTCCGTCTATGACAAGGAGGTAGAGGACGCGGCCATCCGCCGAGAGGCCGGCTGCGCTTCGGGGATGCCGCGCTCCCTGTGCTATGCCCTGCGCTCCCTGGGCTGTGCCCTGTGCGCCGCCGTCCGGTTCATCGCGGCGAAGCCGTCCGGGCAGGGCGCCGTTTTCGAGAATTACCCGAAAGCCTCCGGCGGCGGCGTATATATTTTCGATTTCTCCCAGGTTTCCCTGGTTTACTATGGCGGCCCTGCCTGACTTGTAAAAAACCAGGGCGTCGTATTCCGGGCGGGGAAGGGAGAGGAGCTTTCCTTCGGCTATGACCAGGCCCGCGATGGTTCTTGTTTCCCCTTCCTTTGCGGATACGGGGCTGAAAGGAACGGTATTGATGCCCGCGATGAGGCCGTAGTTCCTGACAAAGGAACTGACCTTGACGGCGGGCACGGTTCCAAAGGGCGCCTCCGGCGGGGGGCCGTTAAGCACTATGGAAAGCCCGTCCTGGTCCAGGTCTATTTTGAGGACATGGTATTCGAGCCTGGGCTGCATGATTCTGCCTTTCCCGTATTCAACACCCGGCGCGAAAAACCGCCACTCCACCACGGCTTCTTCGGGAGACAGGGCGGCGGGCGCGGCGGGCCTTAACGGCCCCTCCGTGGCGCAGGAAAGAACAAAAAAGACGGCGAGGAGGCAAAAAAATGAGGAGCCTCCGGGGGAAGGCCCGTGCTTCCGCATTATGCTCCTCATGGTTTTCATAAAAAAATTCAATTTGTTTGGAATTCTATGGCCGGAAAGCGCCATGTTTTAATAATCCGCCTTGCCTTTCCGGGACTTTTTAAGCAGTTTTCGGCGTATGGCTTTCTTTTTGCGATTTAGTATGGTAGATGGTTTTTCGTAATATTCCCGTTTTTTGTACTCCCGGATGATGCCTTCTTTTTCCACCATCCGCTTAAAACGTTTAATGGCCTTCTCCAGCATCTCGCTGTCATCTACGATGATATGGGCCAAACAAATCACCTCCCTTCCGTTTTCCGGTAAAGATTCCGGGCCCTCTGGGAATCAGCGGCCCGCGTAACATTATTAATTCTACTCAAAATAAGGTCTTTGTCAAGCAGAGGGCGGAGCATCACCATGTCGGGGTCGGTGTTTTCGCCGCTTACCCGGATTTCCCAGTGAAGATGGGGGCCTGTGGCAAGGCCGGTGGAACCCGATGTTCCCAGAAGGGTTCCCTCCCCGACGAGGTTTCCTTCTTCCACGAGTATGCTGTCCATGTGGTAGTACAGGGAATACACGCCGGGGAGGTGTTCGATGATGACCGTATTTCCGGTAACGATGCGGAACGCGGCGAGGACGGCTTTTCCCGGGGCACAGGCAAGTATCTCCGTTCCCGTGGGGACTCCGTAATCTATACCCGCGTGAACCGAACTTTCCGATCTGCCGTTACTGTACGCGTAGACCCTGCGGTCGCCGAAAAAACTGGTGCGCCGTGTGCTGCTTACCGGGGCGCTGAATGGTCCTTCCGTATAAATATCAGCGCCTGTACGGGTGATAATGGACCAGAGGCGTTCCGCTTCCCTGGTTTTTTGGGGATCGGGCACGGTTCTGATGGCCGTGTTGGATTCGTTAAGCGGAATTACCTCAGACACAAAGTCCCTGGGTTCAACGGTAACGCTCCGGCTTTCCCATATACCCAGCTTTCCTTCGGCGCGGATTAGGGCATCACCGGGATTCAAGGTTGAAGGAACGGTAAGCAGCGCGGCGAATACGGGCCGGCCATCAGGTGTCTTATAGCACTCAAAAAAAACGCCCCTGCTTATGATTCCCCCTGAACGGGTAAGCACGGCCCTAAAATCAGCGTCGATATGGTCTCCCCGGGGAACATAGATTACCGTAACCGGTTCTCCCGGCTGGGGATGGTCCTGGAGTACCAAAAACAGGGGCGGTTCCCGCATCTCGCCGCTTGTTTCCGGGGACGGCTCTCCGGCCCGCGCGCCGTGTTCCCCGGCGGGGATTTGCCCTGTTTCGGCGGACCGGGATTCAACCGTGCCCGGCGCGGTGCAAAAAAGAAGCCCCCAGGCGGCCAAAACAGCAAAAAACAGTGTAACGCCCCTGCCGGTTATTTTTTTAATAATAGTGGCAAAAGCCTGGCCTGACCGGGAGGAAGTCATAGTATAGGCATAGCATATTCAGGCTTTTATTGTCCATAGACCCTCAAATTGAGCATATTAGTTTGACTTTTTGATTCCGATAGATTATCCTCAACAGATTAAGTAGGAGCTGTGGTGACAAAACGCGATTTTCCTAAAATCCACTTTTATGATCAGGATTTTGTGGATATTTACGATAAAACCTGGGCCTGGATACAGGATTACTGGGTTTCCGGGGGCGAAAAGAGTTCTCTGGAGGGTAAAATCTTTACCGATCCGGCCAGCCCCGTGGTTTTTCAGTCCGACGCGGTGTTTTCTTCCTTTTTTTTGGTCTATTCCAATCGTATTTATCAGGCTCATCCTACGCTGGACCTTTTTTACAGCAAGCAGGAACCCAACGGGGCCATACGCTCGGCCTACAATATTGTTACCGGCAGGCCGGAGGTAAGCAGGGACAATCCCGACGGGCTGGCGCTGCCCCTCTTTGCCTGGGCTGAATTCAACCTGTACCATAAATCGGCGAACAAGAAGCGCATCAAGGAAGTGCTGCCTGTTCTTCACCGGTATACCGAATGGATTGACAGCATCTTTAAGAAGCCCAACGGGCTTTATGAAGTTCCCCTGTCCGCGACAGGCATGGACAACGCCCCCAGGGAAAGGGCCGTGTATCCTGTGGATTTTAATACGGTCATGGCGATCAATGTGCTTTATTTGTCCGCCCTGGCCGATATACTCAACGACAAAGAGGCGAGTTTTCAGTACAAGCGCCAGTATTTCTCCCTTAAAACCAGGATCAATTCCCTCATGTGGGACCCTGACGAGGGTTTTTACTGCGACCTGGACCGGCACGAAAAGCGGCTTCCGGTAAAGACCCTGGCCGGATATTGGCCCCTTCTGGCGGAAATCTCCAATGACGACAAGGCGGAGCGCATCATCAACAAGCTCCAGGACCCCGGCTATTTTGGCGCGCCCCATCCCTTTCCCTCGGTGGCGGTAAACGAGGCGTCGTTTGAGGAAAACGGAAACGGGTACCGGGGTTCGGTTTTTCCTCATCTGACCTTTATGGTTATCAAGGGGCTGGAACGCTATCAGCGGTGGGACCTGGCCAGGGATTTTGCCATCAGGCATCTTTACTTTATGCTTGATTCCATGAGCCCCGACGGTAATCACCACAAGGGCAATCTCTGGGAAGCCTACCTTCCCCTCAAGGAAGGCCCGGCGGGGAAAACCAAAAAGCTCCCCGATTTTCCCCGGCCCCAGTATCTGACCTACGATGCCCTTTCCACAATATGCCTTACCATAGAAAACATCGTCGGCCTGTTTATTTCCCTGCCCCGAAAGACAGTGGACTGGATTATTCCCAATCTGGAAATCATGGGAGTGGAGAATCTTTCGCTCAAAAAAAACATGATAACGATACTCTCCAATAAAAGCGGAAGGGGCTGGGAAATCCACATGGAAAGCGAAAAGCTCTACTATTTTACCATCAATATACTTGGAAAAAAGAAAAAAACCCTGCCCATACCTTCGGGCAAATGCAGTATGCTGATTGATAAGTTGTAGCGCGTAACACTCCGTGGGAGGAGCGCGGATAAAGGCCGATACATGAATTTGAAAAACCACCCCGCGGCAATCATAGAAATCGGTTCGACCGGAATACGGGTTCTGGTGGCGGAAATTGCTGCCGACGTTTATGAGGACTCATGGCGCATTGTGGACCAGGCGGGCAAGCCTGTGTCCCTTGGCCGGGATGTATTTACCTCCGGCCTGGTGTCAAGGGAATCGGTTCTTGAATGTCTTGCGGTACTGCAGAATTACCGGGAACTTATCAGGGGCTGGGACGTGGCGCAGGAAGATGTCCATGTCATAGGAACCAGCGCGCTCAGGGCGGCGCGGAACAGGGACCTTTTTGTTGACCGGGTCTACCATGAAACAGGGTTCAGGATAAACATCATCGAGGGTATAGAAGAAACAAGGCTCATGTACCTGGCGGTGCGCCATGCCCTTAAAAACGATATGCCCCTGTTCTGGCGGGCCAATTCGATGATACTCGAAGTAGGCGGCGGCTCCACCGAAATCATGCTACTCCGCAGGGGCAAGATGGTCGCCGCCCACAGCCTCAAGCTGGGCACCATACGCATAGATCAGCTTTTTCATCAGGCATCCGATTCGGCGGCATTTCAGAGCCGTTACCTCAACGAGAATGTGCGGAATACCGCCGAGGCCCTTAAAACCGAGATGGACCTGGCGTATATCAGGAGCCTTGTCATTTCCGGCTCGGGCGCCCGTTTTATGGCCATGAACATAGGGCAGGAATTTAACAGGGACTGCCGCATTGTACCGCGCAGGGTTTTTATGGAATTCACCGAAAGGGTCAAGGCTTATACGGTCGAGGAATGTGTGCGGGAATTTACCATACCCTATTCCGACGCCGAGGACCTGGTCCCCAGTATTCTTATATACCGGCTCTTTCTTGAACATACCGCCGCCGGGGAAATCGTGGTGCCCCTGGTATCCCTCAGGGAAGGTATGCTGATAAATCTCGTATCCCAGGTTGACGGCGGCCTGCAGGAAGAATTTTATTCCCAGGTTATTGCCTCGGCGGTAAACCTGGGCCGCAAGTACCATTTTGACGAGGCCCACAACCGCCATGTGGCCCAGCTTGCCCTGACCCTCTTTGACGCACTTGGCCACGAACACGGCATGAACAGGCGGGACAGGCTGCTCCTTGAGGTGGCGGGCATACTCCACGACATAGGCATGTATATACGGAGTTCCGGCCATCAAAAACACGGCCAGTACATAGTCGCCCATTCGGAAATTTTCGGCCTCCATCAGGGCGAGCTTGATCTTATCTCCAATGTTATACGCTACCACCGGGGCGAGCCGCCTTCGGAAACCGATATAGACTATATAGCCCTGCAGCGGGAGGACCGGCTCCTGGTAGTAAAAATGACATCCATACTCAGGGTGGCCGACTGCCTTGACCGGGGACATTCCCAGCGTATCAGGGAAATAAGCGTTGAGCGGCATCAGGATACGGTGGTGCTGGGAACATCGGGCATCATGGATATCAGTATAGAACGCCTGGGCCTGGAGGAGAAAGGGGATATGTTCCAGGATGTATTCGGTTACCGGGTACTTCTGGTTCAGGGAACATCATGAACGAAGAACCGAGATTATTTAACCGCGATCTTTCATGGATAGATTTTAACAGCCGCGTACTGGACGAGGGTCTTAAAGCCGCCCTTCCGGGCCTTGACCGGATGAAGTTTCTCTCCATTGTGTCATCCAATTTTGATGAATTTTTTATGATACGGGTCGCCGCCATAAAACGGGCCCTGAAAGCCCGCATCTGGTTTGACCCCGCGGGCTACAGCCCCGAGGCCCTGCTCAAGGAAATATCGGAAAAAGTCCACGCCATTACCGCGCGTCAGTACGCATGCCTTTTGGACGAGGTTCTTCCGGGCCTTGCCGGAGAAGGGCTGCTCCTGGTGCGTCCTGAATTCTACACGCCTGAGGACAAGGACTACCTCGAATCCCTTTTTCAGCGGGAAATTTTTCCCCTGCTTACTCCCCTGCGCGCCGGAGAGGACGAACTGCCTTCCATGGGGAACCGTATCTGCGCCGCTTTTTATCTCAGCCGGGAAGAACACGGCGGCCTGGACGAGAAAAAGGAAGGCATAGCCATAGTGCAGCTCCCCGCTTCTCCTGACCGGGTTGTCTGGCTCCCCGACGCGGACGGCAAAAAGCGGTGGGCCCTGCTTGAGGATATTATCATACACTGGGGCGCGAGCCTTTTTTTCGGCTATGAAGTCAGGGAAGAACTTGTCTTTAAGCTGGCCAGAGACGCCGACTTTTCCGTTGACGAGGAGCGGGACCATGACTTTATCGCCGCCATGGAGGAGGTTCTTGCCGGACGCGAATATTCCATGCCGGTGCGTATGGTCTGCGGCGCTCATGACGCCGCCTCGCCGGGGAAACTTAAAGACGAACTTGCCGGACTTTTTTCCCTGGGTGCCAGGGACATTTACGAAGTGCCGGAATTTCTTGAGCTTGACGCCGCTTCCCTCTCTGACCTTGACGCCGCCGGGATTCCCGGCTTAAAGGAAAAGGCCTGGCGGCATTACCTGTCTCCGGCTTTCCCGGAAGAAGAAACGCTCTGGGACCGTATCAGGACAGGAGACGTGCTGCTCCATCTGCCCTATCATTCTTTTGATCCGGTACTCCGGTTTTTTCAGGATGCCGCCGATGACCCTGACGTGGTTTCCATCAAGACCACCCTGTACCGCACCGGCGGCGATTCGCCTGTGGTTAAAGCCCTGGAAAGGGCGGCTCTGAACGGCAAGCAGGTTACCGCCGTGGTGGAACTCAAGGCGCGCTTTGACGAAGAGCGGAACATTGCCTGGGCCCAGAGGCTTGAGAAGGCCGGCGGCATAGTCATCTACGGCCTCTCCCATCTCAAGATACACGCCAAGGCCGCCCTGATACTCAGGCGGGAAAAAACCGGAATAAGCCGTTATGTGTATCTTTCCACCGGAAACTTTAACGACCGCAGCGCCACCCTCTACGGGGACCTCGGCCTTTTTACCGCCCAGGAAGAAATCGCCTATGACGCGGGTCTCTTCTTCAATATGATAACCGGCTATTCCCTTATATCGGGAACAGCAAAGCTCATGATAGCACCCCTGGCCTTAAAGCACCGGCTCCTCGGCCTCATCGAGCGGGAGGCAGGCCGTTCCACCCCGGAAGCGCCGGGCCTCATCATGGCAAAAATGAATTCCCTGGCCGACGCGGATGTGATCAAGGCCCTGTACCGGGCATCCCAGGCGGGCGTTTCCATACGGCTCAATGTCCGGGGCATCTGCATGCTTGTTCCCGGCGTCAAGGGGCTTTCCGAAAATATAGAGGTGGTAAGCATCATAGACAGGTATCTTGAACATTCGCGGATTTTTTATTTTTCCGACGGAGGCCGCGGCGAGGTATACCTTTCCAGCGCCGACTGGATGACCCGCAATCTCGAACGCCGGGTAGAGCTGATGTTTCCGGTTCTCCAGGAGGATATAAAAAAAGAAGTCATCTCCATACTGGGGGTCTATTTTAGGGATAACTGCCAGTCCAGCTTCCTTGACGGGGACGGAACATGGAAGCGCGTCCGGCAGGGCAAGGCCGGGCCGTTCAGGGCCCAGGAATATTTTTTCCGCGCGGTAAAGGACTCGTCCGACAAGCTCTGGGCTCCCCGGCAGGAATTCATAGTCCGCCGTAATCCGCCGCAGCCATGAGACGCGTTATCCTTAAACCAGGCGAAGAAGGCCGCATACGCAAAGGCCATCCCTGGGTGTATGACAACGAAGTATCCTGCGTACTGAACGGCAAAGGCGATACGCCCGGACAGGACAGGCAGGACGGTATACCTGGCCTTGCCGGCCTCAGCGCCGGCGAAGCCGTGGATGTGGAGAGTTCCCGCAAAGAATACCTGGGCCGCGGGTTTGCCAACCCTTTTTCCAAAATTCTTGTGCGTATTTACAGCCCGTCCAAGGAAGGGGCCGATAAGGGCTTTTTTAAACGCCGCATACGCGAAGCCCTGGAAAGGCGGACAGTGTTCTACG
>JAIRXO010000219.1 GCA_031268255.1 Spirochaetaceae bacterium | reverse complement strand
GGCAGAGTCCGTGCCCAGAAAGCGGCGCAGTTCGGCGAGGCTCGAAGGCCGCATCTGTTTCCGGTCGGGCCTTGACGCCCTGACGTTTACCACGGCAAAGATTCGCGGCGCTACTTCTTCGGTAACAAGATACTTTCCTGTGAGGTTAAGCACATTTTCGGTGATGAGTATATCGGTCCCGAAAAAGCCGTTGAAAAGTTCCGCCATTGACGCTGTGTCAGGGCTGCCGGTATCTATGCCGCAGCCCATGCGCGCACCGGGAAGCCCCTTTCGGGTCCGGTTCAATTCGGCCAGGGACATACGCAGGGTAAGGGCGCCGCGCACCGCGCTGAAAGCGGCTTCCGCGGGGCCGCCGGCCTTCCAGACCGATCTCATCACGCCGCCAGAGCGCGTATCCACGCGTCCGCTTGTTTTTTCCACACAGCTTGCCGCGTATTTGAGACAGGTGTCGCATAACAAGGCGTTTCCGGGCGTTTCGGACGCGGAGCCCGGGGGCGTCAGGACTGAAAAAAATGCGCTTACGCCTTCCCCGGCGGGGTTTGACGCGGCGGATTTTGACGCGCCGGTGATTCCCGCGTCTTGCGCAAGTTTCGGGTCTATGGGGACTGCCGTTTCCGCGTCCGTTGTTTCCGCGCGCCGGGGAACAAAGTTCCTTGAAAAAATCCATACAAAAAGCACTGAAAGGCAGAACAGGGCCGCGGCAAGAAAGGCTATCCTCCGCGCAAAGGCCGCGGCGCTTTCGTACAGCGCGTCATAGGGCAGAACCCTGATCAGCGCGGCGTCAGATGCCAGAAATTTAAAAAACGCAAGGGCATACTTTTTCCCGCCGCCGGTATACAGGGTCTGGAGTTTCCGTTCATTCCCTTCAAAAAGAGCGCGGACAAAGGCTGCGTCAGGTTCCAAAAAGCCCTGCCCGCCAGGTCCCTCATCTCCATACAGCAGCGCCCCGCCGCCTGAAACCATGAAACCTGCACCGGCCCCGTTTTCAATATTGAATGAAAGGTGTTGGGGCGAAAAGAACAGTGCCCCGGCCTCAGGTATACCTTCGCCCTGCCAGGGAAAGAGGTACACCAGTACGGGTATGCCAAAAACCGGAGCGGCGTTGAGCAGAAGGGACTGCCCGGCTTTGCCGCGCGCCACTTCCTCCTCATGGGCGCCGAGAAAAGACGCGGCAAGATCGCTGTCCAGTTCATGGGTAAGGAAAAAACGGCTGTTGCTGTATTCCCTGCCGGAACTTACGAGCAGGGCGGCAATGTCCTGATTCCGTTCAAAAAAAGACTCAAGAACCTCATTGACAATACGGGGAGAAGCCGGCGCAATATCAAGCATATCAAGGAGGGAGAGGGCGTTTGAGCGCATCAGAAAAAGGGCGTTTTCAATGGCCTGGCCGGAACGGACAGCGGCGCTAAAATTGCCTTCTCCGGCGGCAAGGCGCTGTTCCCGGACGTGCATCACCGAAACAAGGGCTCCAAAGGAACCGAGAACCGCGAAAAACAGCGCGGCGAGACGTATGGTTAAAACAAACGCGGCAGATCGTACCTGGCGGCCAGAAGCTCCGGGGCGCGGTGTCCTGCCTGTATCCGCAATATCCGGCACAATTCCTCCCTTGGGGGCCAGTATACCTTTTTTCGCATTTCACTTCTATATTGCTAAAAATTCACCAAATCATTAAAATAGAATTATCCCTAAGTATGAGGAAGTATAATGACTGATAAAAACATGGTTATGATTGACGGTAATACCGCCGCGGCCTATGTGGCCCATGCGCTGAGTGAAGTAATCGCGATTTATCCGATTACGCCTTCGAGCCCTATGGGGGAGCTTTCCGATGAATTTTCCGCCCAGGGCAGGAAAAACCTCTGGGGAACCATTCCCCAGGTGGCGGAGATGCAGTCCGAGGCGGGAGCCGCCGGAGCGGTACACGGAGCCCTGACCACAGGCGCTCTTTCGACGACTTTTACCGCCTCCCAGGGTCTGCTTCTTATGATTCCCAATATGTATAAAATTGCCGGGGAACTGACCTCCACCGTGTTCCACATAGCGGCCAGGGCGCTGGCGACTTCTTCGCTGTCCATCTTCGGCGATCATCAGGACGTAATGGCCTGCCGCCAGACAGGGTGGGCCCTGCTTTCCAGCAACAGCGTCCAGGAAGTGATGGACATGGCCCTTATTTCCCATGCTTCTACATTGAGGGCCCGGGTGCCTTTCCTCCACTTTTTTGACGGGTTCCGCACAAGCCACGAACTCCAGAAGGTCGAAGAAGTGCCCTATGAGGTTATGAGGCAGTTGATAGACGATGATCTGGTGCGGGCCCACAGGCTCAGGGGGCTGACCCCCGAAAAGCCCTTTCTCCGGGGCACCTCGCAGAATCCCGACACTTATTTCCAGAGCCGGGAAGGGGTAAACAAGTATTACGACAAGGTTCCCGCCATAGTTCAGGCCGAAATGGACAAATTCGCCGGACTTTCGGGCCGTTCCTATCATCTTTTTGACTACTTCGGCGCTGGTGACGCGGAAAAGGTCATCATCATCATGGGTTCCGGGGCGGAAACCTGCGAAGAAACCGTAGAGTATCTTATGGGCAAGGGTGAAAAAGTCGGCCTCCTCAAGGTGAGGCTCTACAGGCCCTTTGACGCTGCGGCGTTTGTAAAGGCCCTTCCCGCCACGGTAAAATCCATCGCCGTTCTTGACCGTACAAAGGAACCCGGTTCCCTGGGCGAGCCGCTTTATGAGGACGTGCGCACCGCCCTGGGCGAAACCATGAGCGAGGGAAATGCCCCCTTCAAAGCCTGGCCCCTCGTCATAGGCGGACGCTACGGCCTCGGTTCCAAAGAATTCACCCCCACAATGGTACGGGCGGTGTTCGACAACCTTTCGGGTAAAAAAATTACCAGTTTTGCCGTGGGCATCAAGGACGATATTCAGGGCAAAAGCCTTGACTATGATGAACACTTTGTCATTCCCGAAGAGGGCATGAACGAGGCCATGTTCTACGGGCTCGGTTCTGACGGTACGGTCGGCGCGAACAAAAATTCAATCAAAATAATAGGTGATGCCAAACCGGAACTCAACGCCCAGGCATACTTTTCCTATGACTCGAAGAAGTCCGGGGGTTTTACCGTATCCCATCTCCGTTTTGGCAAAAAAGCCATACGCCGGCCCTATCTCATAACCAAAGCCGACTTTCTGGCCTGTCACAAATTCACCTATATGGAAACCTACGATATGCTGGCCAATGCCAAGGACGGGGGGACATTCCTCCTCAACAGCCCCTACGGGCCCGGCGAGGTCTGGAAGCAGCTTCCTGTGGAAGTCCAGAAACGCATCATCGACAAGAAGCTCAAATTCTATGTGATTGACGCTTTTGATATTGCCGGCAAGGCGGACATGGGGACCCGTATCAACGTGGTCATGCAGGCGGCGTACTTCAAAATATCAGGCGTACTCCCCGAAGCGGAGGCCGTGGATTACATGAAAAAATTCATCAAAAAATCCTACGGAAAGAAAGGCTCCGATATAGTTGAAAAAAACAACGCTACCATTGACCTGGCGCTGGCGGCGGTGCATGAGGTAAAGTATCCCTCTTCTATAGAAGGAAATCTCCACATGAAGAAGGCCATGGCTGCCGCCAGGACTCCCTGGATACAGGAGGTACTCGGCGCCATGACCGTACAGGAAGGGGACAAGCTCCCTGTCTCCAAAATTCCCGACGACGGAACCTTCCCCACGGCCACGACCCAGTACGAGAAGCGGGCAATCGCGGAAAAAGTTCCCCAGTGGGACTCAGGGCTCTGCATACAGTGCGGTATGTGTACCGTGGTCTGCCCCCACGCGGTTATCAGGATGAAAACCCTCAGCGACGCCGACGCCGGAAAGGCCCCCGGCGGGTTTATCTGTGTTGATCTAAAACCCAAGGCCGCTGCGGGGAAAAAGATAACCCTCCAGATTTCGAGCGAGGACTGTATGCAGTGCGGCGTTTGTATCAGCCAGTGCCCCGCCAAGGCCAAGGACAATCCCGAATACAAGGCACTCAGTTGGGTGACCAATACTCCCGAGTACCGGACTGCCCAGGTTCCCCACTGGAATTACTTTATGGCCCTGCCCGAAGCGCCGGCCAGCGAGCTTAACCTTGCCACGCCCAAGGGACTTGCCCTGAAACGGCCCCTTTTTGAATTTTCGGGCGCCTGCGCCGGCTGCGGGGAAACTCCCTATGTAAAACTTCTCTCGCAGCTTTTTGGCGACAGGGCGGTAATCGCCAATGCCACAGGCTGTTCGTCCATTTACGGCGGAAACCTGCCCAGCACCCCCTATGCCCAGAGGAGCGACGGACGGGGCCCGGCCTGGTCAAACAGCCTCTTTGAGGATGCCGCGGAATTCGGCCTTGGCATGAGGCTCACCAGCGACAAGCTGGCCGAGTACGCCAGGGAAACCGCGGCCAAGGCCAAGGCCGAGGGCATACAGGCGGCGCTTATCGACAAGATACTGGCCAATACCCAGGCCAGTGACGAGGCCATTGAGGAGCAGCGGAAGTATGTTGATGAACTCAAAGCGGCCCTGAAAAATGATTCCAAGGCAACGGCAAAGACACTCCTTTCTTTGGCCGATTACTTTATCAAACGCTCGGTGTGGATACTGGGCGGCGACGGCTGGGGTTACGACATAGGCTACGGCGGCCTTGACCATGTTATAGCTTCGGGCCGCAACGTAAACCTCCTTGTCCTTGACACGGAAGTCTACTCCAATACCGGCGGCCAGATGTCCAAGGCGACGCCGGTAGGCGCCATTGCCAAATTCGCCGCCGCCGGAAAGGATATTACCAAAAAGGATTTGGGCGCCATGGCCATGAGCTACGGTTATGTGTATACGGCCAAAATCGCCATGGGCGGCAATATGGCCCAGACCATCAAGGCCTTTATCGAAGCCGAATCCTACGACGGGCCTTCAATAGTCATCGCCTATTCCCACTGTATCAACCACGGCATCGACATGATGCACGGCCAGGACCAGCAGAAGGCCGCGGTAACGTCGGGTATATGGCCCCTGTACCGCTATGATCCCAGGCTCAAGGCCCAGGGGAAAAATCCCTTCCAGCTTGACTCCAGGGAAGCGACCACAAGCCTTGAAGATTTCATGTACAAGGAGGTACGCTTCAAGAGCCTCAAGGCCGCAAGCCCCGACAGGGCCAGTGCCCTGCTTGCCAAGGCAAAAGCCCAGGCAGAGCGGGTATATAAGGAATACAAGTACCTGGCTGAACGGCCTTTCTAAGGAAGGAGGCGGCTGCCCGGAACGGCAGCCGCCTGGTTTTTC
>JAIRXO010000102.1 GCA_031268255.1 Spirochaetaceae bacterium | reverse complement strand
TGAACGCTGAAAACACCTCTGGGATAGAGGAGCCGTTTCATTTCGTTACCCGCCTGCTTAAAGAGTACCACATGGCGTATAACTTTTATGCCCCCCGCCGTAGACCCGGAACAGCCGCCTATAAACATGAGGAAAAAAAGGCAGGCCCTGGCAAGGGGCGGCCAGAGATTGTGGTCTGATGAGGCAAAGCCTGTGGTGGTCAGTACGGACGCGGTATGAAAAAGCGCCCGGCGCATGCTTGGTTCGAGGCCGTCCCGCGCGCCTCCGCCTGACGCCCCGCCCACGGCCCCGCCCGAGGGGTTTAGCCCTGGATTTCCCGAGAGGAGCGAGAACGTGATAAGGCTTACCGATATGAGGATGATAAGGCCGTAGGCCCTGGCCTCGCTGTTATGAAGCAGGTCCTCCTTTTTCCCCTTAAAAAAGCGGTACAGGAGGGAAAAGTTAAAACCCCCAAGAAGCATGAAAATTCCGGTTACCCATTCAATAAAGGGTGAATGAAAGGCCGCAATACTTTCGTTGCGTGAACTAAAACCGCCTGTTGACAGGGTGGAAAAGGCATGGAGTACCGACTCAAACCAGTTCATGCCGCCCAGACGGAGCAGGAGGAGGTCAAAGGCGGTGAAGCCCACATAGAGAAACCAGAGGAGCTTTGCCGTGGCGTTTATCTTGGGGGTGATGCGGTCCTTTTCGGGCCCCGGTGTTTCTGCCTTGAGGAGCTGAAAAGCGCCCGCGCCCAGAAGGGGGAGCAGGGCCACAGAGAGTACCACGATGCCCATGCCTCCAAGCCAGTGGGTCATGGCCCGCCACAGGAGTACGGAACGGGGGAGCGTCTCCACATCGGGAAAGACCGTGGCCCCGGTAGTGGTAAAGCCCGAAACGCTTTCAAAAAGGGCGGCGCCAAAACTGTCCGTATAACCTGACAGGTGATAGGGAGCAGCCCCTACGAGGCAGATACAGACCCAGGCGAGAAACACGATGAGAAAACCGTCGGCGGCGGTAAACGCGATTTTGCGTTTCTTTGTGATGAGTATGGTTATTAAAGATGAAACAAAGACCACCGCCGGGGGCAAAAGGAAGGGCCCAACCATTTCCCTTTCTCCCAGGACAAGCGCCGCCGCGAGAGGAATGACCATGCTTAGGGCGGTACAGCCAAGGAGTATGGCAAGAACCTTGAGTATCACAAGATACTTCATGAGGATGGACCGAAAAGCCGTTCCAGATCAGCTTCGCTGCCCATTTTGGCGATGAGTATGATGTGGTCCTTTTCGGTAAATGTATAATCGCCTCTGGGGATAAAAGATTCTTCGCCCCGTTGTACCAGCATCACCAGCCCCCCCTGGGAGAGGTGGAACTGGGTAAGGGGAGTGTCCAGTACCGCCGCATTGCGGCTTATTTCGATTTCTATAATATCAACGCTGCCGTCGCCTATGCGGTGCACTCCCTTTATCCCTTCGCCCATGAGATGGGAGAGAATGGAGTCGACTACTACCGACTGCCGGGGGAGCACCACGTCAACGCCCAGCTTGCGGGCTATGGCGGTATAGCCCTGTCCGGTTACTATGGCGATGGCCCGCTGCACCCCCCGCGATTTAAGGTACAGGGCGGCAATCATGTTGAGTTCCTGGTTTGCCGTGGCGGTGATGATGAGGTCAAGGTCGTCTATGCGTTCCTCGCTGACAAAGCTCTCGTCGGAAATATCCTCGTTGAGAACAAGGGCATCGGGGAAACGAGCCGCCAGTTCCTTGCAGAGACTGTAGTCCTTCTCGATCATGATGACCCGCCGCAGGCTTTTTGGGATGAAGGCCTTAAAAAAAGAAAAGACCGGAGGAAGGTTTTTCCCTTCGCCGCTGTCTTTTAAAAGCCCTTCGGCAATGAGGCTGCCGATGCGGCCACCCCCGACGATGCCGATTTTCCGCAGGGGCTTTTCAGGCCGGCCTGCAAGGGCAAAGATGCCGCTCATGTCCTCTTCTTTGGCAAGTATATACATCCTGTCTTTTTGTGTGAGGGTTGTGGAACCTGAAGGCAGTATGCTTTCGCCGCCGCGTTCAAGAAGGGTAACAAGGCTTTCGGCCTTTACCAGAGAACGGAAGTCCCTGAGGGCAAGGCCGTCAAAGGCGCTGTTTTTCGCTATGTCTATGGAACCAAGTTCGTAGGAAGTATTGGCAAAAGAAAGTATCTCTCCCATGGCGCCGTGTTCCACGGCGTCGAGAACCGTGCGGGCGGCCTCCACATCGGGATGAACAAAGTAGTCAATGCCCAGTATGCGGGGTCCCTGCTTGTTGAGCCTGACATAATCATCGTTCCGCACCCTGGCTATTTTAAGCAGCCCAGGCTGCCTGGAAGCGGCAAGGCCGCAGATTATCATATTGACTTCGTCCGAATCGGTTACGCAGACCAGGGCGTCGGCCTTGTCCAGACCCGCTTCCTCAAGCGCGCTGAGGCTGTTGCCTCCGTCATGGAGCACCAGGCAGTCAAGGCGGTTTGAGGCATGACGGGCCCTTTCTTCGTTTGACTCTATCAGGGAAACATCGTGTTTTTCCTGAACAAGATATTTGGCAAGCTGGGTTCCTACCAGGCCGGCGCCGACTATGATGACGCGCATATTCAGTTTCCGTCTCCGGCGGCAAACCACCTGGCCTCAAGCTCAGTGATGTACGCTCCGGGAGTTTTCCTCCCGCTCATGATTTCTCCGGCGGCTTCCCTGAGAGCCTCCTCCAGAGCGGGACCGCCCGGCGGGAAAGCAAATTCGTTTACCGCTTCCCCGGCTTCCAGTATGGCAAGGGCCTTGTCGTACTGGTCCCCGCGCGGAGTCCCGCCAGAGACAGCGCGGGCGCTGCTGTTTACCGGTATACCTGAGAGCGAGTGGGCGAGCAGGGCATTGGCCCGCGCGCCGGAGAGAAAGGCGATAAAGAGTTTTGCCTCTTCCTTCCGGGGACTCTGCGCCGGAAGGGACGCGCCCCAGTTCCCCAGGGCAAAACGGGGCTTTCCCGTATAGGACGAAGGAGGCGGAACAGTGGTAATGCCGTATTCAAGATCAGGGGCATGCTCCCTTATATATCCGGTTCCCGCAATAGAGGCGCTCATCATGGCGATCCGTCCGGCGATAAATTCATCATATTTTTCGGTTTCGGTTTTTTCAAGAAACAACGGATCAAGAAACCCCCTGCCGATCATGTCCTGTATAAAATTAAGGGAATCGCCCAGAGCCGCGTTGTGCAGGGCCTCCCCTTCAAAAAAATTAAACCCCGCCGCCCAGGTCCAGGCGGCAAGCTCCTCAGCGCCGCCGGCGGGAGAGACAGCGGCGGAAAGCGGAGGAAGCCTGTCCGCATAGGCGAAAAATTCTTCCCTGGTCTTTGGAGGCCGGTCAAAACCCGCCTCCCTGAGCGCGGCGATATTGTAGTACAGGGGATACATAAAGGAAACCAACGGTATGATTCTGCGGGGCGGGCCGCCCTCAAGGGCAAGTTCCGCGGCCAGGAGGGGATTTTGCAAAAGGGAATCAAGGGGTTCAAGCAGCTCCCCGGCCAGAACCGCGAGACTTTTTTCGTCCGCGATGATGATGTCGGGAACTCCGGGACCATTCCGGCTTTTTGGCCTTTCGGGATCAAGGTCCCCCGCAATATCCGCGGGAGAGCGGTCAAGAACGGTGATTTCGATATCAGGATACTGATTTTGAAATTCCCCGGCCAGGAGCGCAAGGGAAGCCCGCGCTTCTTCATTCCCCCGGTACAGGACCGCAGTCAGAACCGTTTTTCCAGGCGCCCTGGTCTGAGTGTATTTGTACAGCGCCGCGCCCGCCCAGACCACGCAGACCAGGAGAAGCAGCAGAGAGCATTTTTTCTTTTCGTTCACAAGATAAGTATACTCCATAGAGGGAATCGCGGCAATTCTCAGTACAAGCCAGGTGAAACAGAAAAGACACCTCATTTTAAGGGGGGCCTGTTTCCCTACTGCCGCCGCATATAAAAACCTGAGCTTCCGGCCCCCCTGCGGCGCAGCCAGGGTCTGCGCCTACCCCCCAGGTGAAGCTCCCGCGCCGTAGAGTAC
>JAIRXO010000049.1 GCA_031268255.1 Spirochaetaceae bacterium | reverse complement strand
CCCGATCCCCTTTCCAGGGCGGCAAAGGTTCTTTTTGGCCTTGACTATCTCTACCCGTATCAGCGATTGGTGATTGCCAATATACTTGAGGCGGCTTGTGTGGCCGGGAAGCGGGTACGGTGGCCCTGGGAAGGCGGCAATGGCGACGGTCCTGAGGCAGACGGCGGCGCGCTTTCAGACGCGCCTGAAGGCGCACTCTCCGGCGCGGCGGAAATAGAGGACAGCGGGGAAATGGGAAGGCAGCTTGTGATACTTCCTACCGGGGCGGGAAAGTCCCTGTGCTTTCAGCTTCCCGCCCAGCTCCTCGAAGGGCCTACCCTGGTAATCTACCCCATACTTTCCCTCATGGCCGACCAGGAGCGGCGCCTTGCCTCCCTTGGGTTCGCCCCTGTGCAGATCAGGGGCGGCCAGAGCGCCGGGGAACGGGAAGAACTATTCCGCCGCATAAGAAGCGGCGAGAGCCGCTTCATCATTGCCAATCCTGAAGTACTCATCACGCCAAAAGTCCTCAAAGAACTGGAAAGCCTCAATATATTCCACCTGGTCATAGACGAAGCCCACTGCGTAAGTGAATGGGGAGAGAGTTTCCGTCCAAGCTATCTCGAAATACACAGCATCATCAAGGCATCCCGCTGTCCCCTGGTTACCGCCTTTACCGCCACCGCGTCATCTCCGGTTCTCGAAGGTATAGAACGCCGTGTTTTCGGCGGCGGCGGGGTCCACCGCGTCATAGGCAATCCCGGACGCATCAATATAAGCTACGAGGCGAAAGGCTGCATACTCAAAAACATCGCGGTACGGGATCTGCTCATCGCGCGCAAAAGGCCGGCCATCGTATTCTGTTCGTCCAGAAAGGGAACCGAAACCCTCTCCCGCTATCTCCGTTTCGAACTAGAAGGCACAGCGGCAAAAGGCCAAAGCGAAATATACTTTTACCACGCCGGCCTTGAGCGGGAAGAAAAAAAGAATGTCGAAACATGGTTCTTAGGCAGTCAGGAGGGTGTGTTATGCGCAACATGCGCATTCGGCCTCGGTGTTGACAAGGCCGATATACGGACGGTCATACACAGGGACTGCCCGTCAACCGTGGAGGCCTATCTCCAGGAATCGGGCCGTGCGGGAAGGGACGGCAAAAACGCCGAGGCCCTGCTCCTCTTTGGACCTGACGACGAAAGGCGCCTTGCCCGCATGGGCGGGGTTCAAAAAGAACGCTTTTTACGGCTCCTTGACTATGCCCGGAACAGTGAACGCTGCAGGAGGAAAACCCTCCTCTCCCTGCTTGACTATCAGGGCGAGGCCGAAATACCCGATGGTTTCTGCTGTGATGTATGCGAAAGAAAAAAGGCCGGGGCAAAGCCGGGCCATTCAGGCTACCGCGAAGAAAAAAGCGTCCTTGATTTTTTCTCCAGAAACAAAAGGCGCTGCACCCTTTCCGAAGCTGCCCGCGAAATGGAACAGGCCGGAACAATACGCTGGACCGAGACCGACGCAAAAGAAATTATCCGCTATTTGCTTGCCGCGGGCAGGCTAAAAGAAGGAAAGAGTTTTTTATGGAAGGGAAAATTAACCTGTAAAAAAGTTCAGCCTTCTTCGAGGCTGAGGTCCTCTTCCTCGTCTCCGGTAACCTGAACCGCCCCGCCTGGGGCCGCTCCGGCGCGTTTTCCCGCCTTTTTTGGCGGCTGAAAACTGTAGCGTCTGGGCTTGTGGTAGATACGGGCCACATAGAAAACCAGAGCCAAATAGACAATCAGGACCACCGTCACTCCGATGACCTGCCAGGAAAGAACCACCTGCCTTACAAGACGGAATAATTCGGATGAAAACAAGATTATGCTCCTGTTTCAGTATCGGCAGAAAAAGAGCCTCCCCTTAGAAGTTGTTCGAAATCAGCAAGACTAAAAACCACGGCGCCGGGGAGCAGCCGGGAAATACGGCTCTCATTCTCCCTGAGCCTGAGGGAACGCCTGTCCCCGGCAAAAAGCACGGTCCTGAATCCCGCCTGCCCAGCGGCGTATATGTCATTGCCCATGTCATTCCCCAGGTATACGGTTTCATCGGCCCTGATGCCCTGTCTTTTTAAGGCACAGAGGGCTTTTTCAAACAAAACCGGCGACGGCTTTGCCTCTCCCTCACGATACGAATAAATTGTCATTTCAGGAGAAAACCCAAGCTCTTCCGGCGTCCCGCCGAGGAGGGCTTCAAAAAGAAGGGGCGTATAAAACTGGGCGTTTGAAACAATGCCCAGAACGAGACCCGCCGCCTTCAGGGAAGAAAGGAGGCCGGACGCGCCGGGCATGGGGTACACAGGATTTGCCGCGAGTTCATAACGGAGGGCAAGTTCTTCCCCGGAGATTTTCCGTCCGGGAAACCGCTCCCAGATTTCCTCAACACATATTTCAGGATGGGCGGCTTCTGACCGGCTGTGATATTCACGGACAGCCTCGCGGAAATAGGAGACAAGGCATGCCCCGGAAGCCGAGTCCGTGTATGCCCCGGCCAGGGCGTCAAGGTTCCTCCCGGATATGGCCGCCCCGCCGGTATTTTCATTTATGTCCCCGGCGGACGAACAAAAAAGCGTTCCGTACACATCAAAGAGCGCCGCCCGTATGCCCGGCATAAAACCGGCGCCGTTTCCGGCATCGCGTTCACCGGGGAAAATTCTCGCGGTAAAACGCCGGGGCAGAGCCGGAGGCAAGAGCGGTTCCAGGGGCGGGGACTGTTCCCGTATCAGGGCCAGGCAGCGCCGCCTTTCAACATTAGTCATGGCCTATTCCAATCAGGGAAAGTTTAAGGGGATCAAGGTACAGTTCGAGGAGCACGCTGCGCGAAAGTTTATGGGTTACATTGGTCTCCATCACCACGCGGTAAGTTTCCCGCAGATCAGAGACTATTTTTTCCCGCCCGTAGGATTCAAGAATTCTTTCCCTGTTGTACCGTATCAGTTCCGCGTCCTCCTCCCAATCGGCAAGCTGCCTGAGAAAGGGATTGATGTCAACAAGGTCCTGCCGGGCGGAACGGTTTGCCGCGATAGTCTGAATGATGCCGGTCTGGAGTTCCTCATCAAGGCGGCCAAAATCAAAGTTGTCCCGTGAGGCAATATCGTCAAAGAGCATCGTTGACAGGTAGGGCGGGACCGCGAGGGCAAAGGCCCGGCAGGTAGTCTCAAGGGCCGTCTCCATCTTTTTTTTCAGCGTCAGTTCGGGCAGATACACCATGGGAATGGCAAGGGAAGTATACAGGGAGTTAAACGAAACCCCCGATGCTTCAAAATCCCTGCACACATAATCAAGGCGCCTTCCCATAACAGACCTGAAGGCGGTCCAGGGTTCGAGAAAAGAAAACCCAAAGCCTTCCTTGACCGAGGTGGTAATGACCGAGAGGGAACGGCTCATCAGGGCCGCAAAACTGCCGTTGACCCCGGCGTCAAATTCCACCGGAAGATTAAGGCTTTTTGCAAGGGTTTTCCAGTGAATGTAGGTTCCTTCGTCCCTGCCTGTTGTCGGGGGCAGCGTAACGGCAATGGTTTTCCCCTGGGGAATAAAACAGGAGAGCAGCAGCGCCTCGCCCAGATTCTTTCTCCGTATGGCCCGCACCGGATAAAGGTACAGGTCTCGTTCCCATCCCGGTTCAACCTCAAGGGGAACAACCTCATTGGGTATAAGATGAAGCCCTTCTGCCGAAAGTCCGGCGCGGCGGAGAAAGGAATAATCCCTGCTGTTGATCACCCCGTAATGGCAGTCCTCAGGATAATCCCCCTGTCCTATGTATACATCGGGCCTGAAATCCTCGGCAAGATCATGGTTCTGGAGCAGGAGCTTTATGCCCTGCCGGTTAAGTATATGCAGCGCCGGCAAAAGCAGGGAATTCTTTTGTATAAGGGGATTGTGCACATGGACCACATCGGCGGGAGCTCCCCAGCGGGCTTCCATGACGCGGAGTATTTTTTTCGCGAGAAAGGATGCGTCCTGGACGGAAGGAGGAGAACCCTCGCGGCGGCTGTCATAGCGGAGTTCTTCCAGACAGACCCGGGGAAAGGAAAAGTTCTCCCCTCCTTCCCCGCTTATGACCAGCACATCATCCCCCGCCTCTCCAAGGGCAAGGGCCTGGTGGCTCAGTACGCTTGTTACCCCGCCGCGGTGCAGATGATAATGAATTAACGCTATACGCATCTTACAAACATTGTACCCCAGGGGACTTTACCGGACAAGCGAAAAGCGCCTTCTTTTTCCAAAAAATTATGCTTTTCCCCTTGCGTATCCCCTTTATATGGTGTATGGTATAGATGCATTCCGCTACAGGTATAGTGATCTGGGAGGGGATTATTCCCTGGCAACACCGGTTGTCAGGGAATTTCCGGTTGTATATTTGTCAAACAACGAACTTTTCGCTGCCTGACAAGCTCAATCCGGGAAGTACAAAAATCCGGAGGGGTTCAGGTGAAAATAGAACGGCTGTTTACCAGGGATGGGGAAGGTCCGTATAAAGATATAATCTGGGAAAAACGAAAAAGTGAAATCCGCAATCCTGACGGAAAGGTCATATTTTCCGAAGAAACCGCTGTCGCGCCGGCTTCCTGGAGCCAGATAGCCGTCGATATTCTGGCCCAAAAGTACTTCCGCAAGGCCGGAGTGCCCGCGGACAGGATTTACGCCTGGAAGGAATGGGCCGTTTCCGGCGCAAAAGGCGGCAAAAAGTCCCCTGACCCCGGCGACCGTCTCCCCGAGGACGGGGCTGAACATGACGCCCGCCAGGTTTTCCACAGGCTGGCCTATACCTGGATGGACTGGGGCCGCCAAAATGCTTACTTCGACAGCGGGGCGGATGAGCGGGCCTTTTACGACGAAATCTGCTATATGCTGGCCCGCCAGATGGGCGCCCCCAACAGTCCCCAGTGGTTTAACACAGGGCTTTACGCGGTCTACGGCATAGACGGCCCGGCCCAGGGGCATTACTATTTTGATCCCGCCACGGGTACGCTGGTAAAATCAGATTCGTCATACAAGCGGCCCCAGCCCCACGCGTGTTTCATCCTTTCCGTAGAAGACGACCTGGTAAACGAAGGGGGCATCATGGACCTGGTAACCCGTGAGGCCAGGCTCTTTAAGTACGGTTCGGGCACGGGGTCGAATTTTTCCCGCATCAGGGCGGCGGAAGAAAAACTTTCCGGGGGCGGCGTTTCTTCGGGGCTCCTTTCTTTCCTTAAAATCGGCGACCGTTCAGCCTCGGCTATCAAAAGCGGGGGAACCACCCGGCGGGCGGCCAAGATGGTTACTCTTGACGCCGACCATCCTGATGTTGAAAAGTACATAGCCTGGAAAGCCGAAGAAGAGCACAAGGTGGCCTCCATGGTTACCGGCTCCGAGGTGGTAAAGAAAAATCTCGACGCCATCAAGCGGGCCGTTTCCGCGTTCAGGGGTCCTGAGGCCGACCGCTTTAACGCCCGGATGAATCATGAGCTGGCAAAGGCGCTCCGGGGCGCTCTCGGCGACCGCATACCGCCGGCCTATATCTACCAGCTTCTCCGCCGCATGGAACAGGGCGACGATTCGGTGAACCCCGCGGTGTTTTCCACAGCCTGGGATGACGAAGCGTATAACACCGTTTCGGGCCAGTCCTCCAACAACAGTCTCAGGGTTACCGATGAATTTATACAGGCCGTACTTGACGATGCCATCTGGAAGCTCAGGGACCGCATAAACGAAAAGAAATATACAAGCGTCAAGGCCCGCGCGCTCTGGGACCAGATTGCCCGTTCCGCCTGGCAGTGCGCCGACCCGGGCCTCCAGTACCATACCACCATCAACGACTGGCATACCTGCCCGGCCGGCGGCGAGATACGGGCCTCCAATCCCTGATCCGAATATATGTTCCTTGACGATACAGCCTGTAATCTTGCCTCGGTTAATCTTTCGGCCTTTTATGACCGCCAGAGGGGGTTTTTTGACATAAACGCGTACCGCCACGCCGTCCGGGTCTGGACCACGGTGCTGGAAATCTCAGTGGTCATGGCCCAGTTTCCGGCCCCAAAAATCGCCGAACTTTCCTATGAATACCGTACCCTGGGCCTTGGCTACGCCAATCTTGGAACCCTCCTTATGGTCATGGGCCTTGCCTATGATTCTGAAGCGGGCCGCACCGTGGCCGGGGCCCTTTCTTCCGTACTCACCGGCGAAGCCTATGCACAGTCGGCCCGCATGGCAGGGGCCCTGGGGCCCTTTGTCCACTATGCCGAAAACAGGGACAGCATGCTCGCCGTTATACGCAACCACCGCCGGGCGGCATTCCGCGCCGCCGCGTCCGAATACGAGGGGCTCCACACCGCGCCCCTGGGCATAGACCCAAAACACTGCCCGCCTGAGCTTCTTGACGCGGCCCGGAAAGTCTGGGACGAAGCCCTGGAACTGGGAATGGCCCACGGTTTCAGAAATGCCCAGGTCAGCGCCATAGCCCCCACAGGCACCATAGGCCTCCTTATGGACTGCGACACCACCGGAGTGGAACCTGACTTTGCCCTGGTCAAATTCAAAAAACTTGCCGGAGGCGGCTACTTTAAAATTATCAACCAGTCCGTTCCGCCGGCCCTCAAGACCCTGGGTTATACGAAAGACGAAATAGACGCCATCATCGCCTATGCCACAGGCCGCAAAACCCTGAAAGACGCGCCGGGAATTTCACTTGAGTCCCTCGCGGCCAAGGGCTTTACTCCTGCCGCGCTGGACACGGCAGAGGCCGCGCTGGAAAACGCCATAAGCCTTGAGGGAGTGTTCAGCCCCTGGATATTGGGCAGTGAACTCATGGAAAAACATTTCCACATCCCCGAAGCGACCTGGTCCCTTCCCGGTCTCAGCCTCCTCCGTCATCTCGGCTACAGCGGGGATGACATAGCCGCCGCCGAACTTTACGCCTGCGGAACCATGGGCCTTGAGGGAGCCCCCTTCCTCAAGACCGAAGATCTTCCGGTTTTTGACACCGCCACACCATCAGGAAAAAATGGCCGCCGCTCCATACCCTGGCCCGCCCATGTAGGCATGATGGCGGCGGTGCAGCCCTTTATTTCAGGCGCCATTTCCAAAACAATCAATATGCCCAACAGCGCCACCTACGAAGATGTAAAAGGCGCCTATATGCTGGCCTGGAAGAGCGCCCTCAAGGCAGTCGCCCTGTACCGGGACGGCTCAAAACTCTCCCAGCCCCTCTCGTCCTTTGCCCCTGGCATGGACCCCCTTGCGGATACCATACTCCAGGTACAGCGGGACATGAACGCCGCCCCCCGCCCGCCGGAAATTTCCGCCGGAAAGAACAAGATGCGGGGCATAAGGCTCCCCCTGCCAAACCGGAGGGCCGGGTATACCCAAAAGGCAAAAATAGGCGGCCATTCGATATTCATACGCACCGGAGAATACGACGACGGAGCGTTAGGCGAAATATTCCTCGACATGCACAAGGAAGGCGCGGCGTTCAGGAGCCTCCTCAACAGCTTTGCCATTGCCGTTTCTCTGGGCCTCCAGTACGGAGTCCCCCTCGAAGAATATGTGGACGCCTTTACATTCAGCCGTTTTGAGCCTAACGGCATGGTCCAGGGCCACGATTATGTAAAGATGGCCACCAGCGTCATTGATTACATATTCAGGGATTTGGCCATAAGCTACCTCAAGAGAACCGAACTCGGCCAGATAAAACCAGAGGACCTCCTTGCCACCGGAACCAAAACCGAAGAGCCCCCGCAAAAAAACATCCGGGCCCACGGAAAAGTAAGCGCCGGCTTCAAGCCCCACAACGGGGAAAACACCGGAGAGCGCGCCCCCGAACGCGGCGCACCGAAAAACGCGTCCGCGCCGGAAAGCCCCGGCCAGATTGGCGAAGACCCGGAACAAGCCGCCAGGATAGCCCAGGCGCGGGTCAAAGGCTACGAAGGGGACCCCTGTCCCGCCTGCGGTTCCTTTACCCTGGTCCGCAACGGAACCTGCATGAAGTGCGACACCTGCGGTGGAACCACCGGGTGTAGCTGACGCTGATATGGCCGCAGGTGAACCTGCGGCGGAACCACCGGGTGTAGCTGACGCTGATACTGTTTTTTTTAAGGGCGCATCAGGCATCTGCC
>JAIRXO010000048.1 GCA_031268255.1 Spirochaetaceae bacterium | reverse complement strand
TCGACAAACGGCCCGGAGGGACGTATGTCGCGGGTCTGACTCCCGTTTCCCGCTCTTTTCAGAATGTTTTTGTCATACGAGGAAAGTTGTGGTTGTATCCAAAGAGATTACCCGTCTTGAGAATTCGGCGGTGCGGTTGACCGTTACTGTTGGCAACGATGATGTCCGCGGTCAATACGATGAGATTGTCGCCGATTATACCCGGAAGGTGCTCATACCCGGTTTCAGAAAGGGAAAGGTTCCCCGGGATGTACTGGTGCGCAAATTCGGCGATGCCTTAAAGGACGAGGCGTTAAGCCGTATTATAGGCAAGAGTGTCCAGGAGCTTTTCGAAGCGCCTGAAACTCTGGGCGAAGATGTAAAGCCCCTTCCCTATACTGATCCCGAGCTGCAGGGCGAGCCCCGTCTTGATCTGGAAAACGACCTGAGTTTCAGCGTGGTCTACGATGTTCTTCCCAAGGTGGAGCTTCCCCAATGGCAGGGTACGGAAATTGAAGTCCCCGACGCCGGAATCGGCAAAGAGGATATAGACCGGGAACTGGAAAGCCTTAGGGACCGTAATGCCCTGATTCTGGACCGGGATGACGATGCGGCGGCGGCAAACAATGATGTGGCGACGATTACATACTGTGAACTGAACGAGCAGGGCGAGGCGCTGGCCGGTTCGGAACGGGCGGACTATGTGTTTACCCTGGGTTCAGGCATGGTGGCGTACAAATTCGATGATGACGCGCTCGGCATGAAAAAGGGGGAAAGCCGGGAATTCGAAAAGACTTTTCCCGATGATTATGACGATCCTGTTCTGGCCGGCAAGACGAAAAAATTCAAAATAACCCTTACGGCCCTCAAGGAAAAGAAACTTCCCGATCTGGACGATGATTTGGCCCAGGATGTCAACGAAAAATTCAAAACCCTCGATGATCTCAAAAGCGACATAAAGGACAGGCTCGACAAAAAGCTCTCATCGCGCATACGGGAGCTTACCATCAACGCCTTCCTCGAAAAGCTCCTCGAAAAAACCGACATCGTGGTTCCCGGGTCTATGATGCGTGTGGAACTGGAGTCGCGGTGGCGCAATCTTGCCCGGCGTTTTAATGTCGGTTCGGACCAGCTTCTCAATATGTTCGGCGCCGGTTCCAAGGGTTATGACGAGATTCTCGACGGATGGCGGCCTGACGCGAAAAAGGCCCTCCAGTCGCGGCTCATCGTGGAAACCATGATGAAGAACATGAATATCGAGGTTTCCGACGAAGAGCTTGAGAAGGAATTTGAGACCCTGGCCGCCAACGCGGATATCAAGGTGGATGAGGTAAAAAGTTACTACGAGCAGGGCAACATGAAGGAATACCTCAGGGAAGATATCCGGGAAAGGAAACTATTTGACGCGGTTTTCGGCGATATAACGATAAAAAAGGGGAAAAAGCAGAAATATCTGGACCTCGTGGGCAATAATGGTTAAATTGGTATATATATGATGCCGCAGATGAATAATTTGGTTCCCATTGTGGTTGAACAGACCGGCATGGGGGAACGTTCCTACGATATATACTCACGGCTCCTCAAGGACCGTATTGTCTTTCTGGACGGTGAAATCAACGACCTTTCCGCCGATCTTGTGGTGGCCCAGCTTCTTTTCCTCGATGGTCAGGATACTGAAAAAGACATTAACCTCTACATCAATTCTCCCGGAGGCTCGGTAACCTCGGGCCTGGCCATCTATGATACCCTGCAATACGTTAAATGCGATGTGCAGACTATCTGTGTGGGCCAGGCGGCAAGCATGGCGGCCCTTATACTCTGCTCTGGAACCACGGGAAAGCGTTCCGTGCTCCCTTCTTCGCGGGTGCTGATGCATCAGCCCTGGGGGGGCGCCCAGGGCCAGGCCAGGGACATAGGCATACAGGCCAAGGAAATTCTCAGGTTGAAAAGGCTGACCATTGAGTATTTCGCCAGGCATACCGGCAAGGATACCGAACGTATAGCCCTGGACATGGAGCGCGATTTTTTCATGTCCGCCGCGGAGGCTGTTGAGTACGGAGCCGTGGACCGCATCTTAAAAAGGGAAAATCATGGCAAGACTGCGTAACAGCGGGGAGAGGATATGTTCCTTCTGCGGCAAGAGCGCCGAAATGGCCAGGAAACTCATCGCCGGCCCCAACGACATATTTATCTGCGATGAATGTGTCGAACTGTGCCGCAAAATTCTTGTTGATGAGGAGCAGGAAATTTCTTCCAAATTTACCGGGGATATTCCCACTCCCCGGGAGATAAAGGAATATCTGGATATGTTCGCCATAGGCCAGAATGACGCCAAAAAGGCCCTCTCCGTGGCGGTGTATAACCACTACAAGCGTATAGCCAATCCTTCCAAAGAAGCCAATGATGTTGAAATAGAAAAATCCAATGTACTCCTCATCGGTCCTACCGGCACGGGGAAAACCCTTCTGGCAAAGACCCTGGCCAAAAAGCTCAAGGTTCCCTTTGCCATAGTGGACGCCACCACGCTCACCGAGGCGGGGTATGTGGGCGAGGATGTGGAGAATATACTGCTCAAGCTCATCCAGAGCGCCGGGGGCAATATAGCCGCCGCGGAACGGGGCATTGTGTATATAGACGAAATAGACAAGATAGCCCGCAAGGGTGAGAATGTTTCCATTACCCGCGATGTATCGGGAGAGGGTGTTCAGCAGGCCCTGCTTAAAATCATCGAGGGGACTATAGCTTCGGTTCCGCCCCAGGGAGGCCGCAAGCATCCCAATCAGGAAATGATACGCATTGATACTACCGACATACTTTTCATCTGCGGCGGCGCCTTTGTGGGCCTTGACAAGTATATTGAACAGCGTATTGTACAGCATCCCATGGGATTCGGCTCGGATATCAGGGATTCCCGGGAACGGAGCATCAGGGAACTCTTTGAACACCTTCACCCGGATGATCTCATTCATTTCGGCATGATACCCGAATTTATAGGCCGTCTCCCCATCATGGTAAGCCTTGAGGAACTCAGGCAGGAAGACTTAAAGCGCATTATGACCGAACCCAAAAACGCCATAGTCAAACAGTATCAGGCTTCCCTCGCCATAGATGACGTAAAGCTCGAATTTACCGACGAGGCGGTCAACGCCATAGCCGATACGGCGATCAGGCAAAAAACAGGCGCCCGGGGGCTCCGGGCCATAGTGGAAAGGATCATGACCGATATAATGTTTGAGCTTCCGTCAATGGACGGCGCTAAAGAGGTGCTTATCACCAAGGACGCGGTCGAAAGATCCCAGCCTCCCGAAATTCACCGGCTGCCGAAGAGCGCGTAGGCGCGCGTTATGGCGAATATTCTTTCGGTTCTGAAAGGCAAAAATCAATCCGAGGAATATCCGCTGCTCCCGCTGAGGGATATGGTGCTTTTCCCCAATACCATGATTCCCATTTTCATTACCTACAAGGCGGGCATAGCTTCTGTTGAGGAAGCCCTTAAACGGGACAACCATCTTTTTGCCGCCTGCCGCAGAAACGCCCTGGACAGTTTTGATACCCACAGCGCCGGTACCGTGGCCCGCATTGTCCAGCAGCTCAGGCTTCCTGACGGTACATTCCGGGTTGTGCTTCACGGGGAATACCGGGCCAGGATGACCCGCGCGGCTACGGGAAAAGAAAGCGTTCCTCTGGTCAAAGTACAGCCCATTGCCGTCAGCGGAGAAGTAAACGACGCCGAGGAAGCGGCGCTGCTGAGAACCGTGCAGCAGTCCTTTGTCCAGTACGCGGAGCTTTCCAGAAAGGTAAGCGCCGATACCCTTGCCGCGGCGGATAAGGCCGACAGCCCTGAGCGGGCGATTAACTTTATATGCAATGCCCTGTCGGTCAAAGCGGAACGGAAAGTAGAACTGCTTTCCATGGAAAATACCCAGGCGCGGCTCAAGACCCTGCTTGAAACCCTGGAAATGGAGAACGAAATTTTCGGCCTCCAGAAAAAAATATCCACCAAGGTAAGAACCCGCATGGAAAAAACCCAGCGGGAATATATACTCAACGAACAGATCAGGGAAATCAACAAGGAACTGGGAAAGGAAAGCATCGCCGATGAATTTGCCGAGGTGGAAAAATCCATAGAAGGAAAGGACCCTCCCGAAGAAGTGCTGGCCAAGGCCCGCAAGGAGATAGGCCGCCTCCGCAGGCTCCAGCCCTTTTCCCCCGAGGCCGGAGTCCTCAGGGCCTACCTTGACTGGATAGCGGATCTGCCCTGGAGCAAAATTTCCGATGACGCGGTTGACCTTGCCGAGGCCGAAAAAAAACTCAACGAGGATCATTTCGGCATAAAAAAAGCCAAGGAGAGGATTCTTGAATTCATCGCCGTGCGGCGCCTTATTTCCCGGAGCGGCGAAATTCCGGCGGGCAACAAGGGTCCCATACTCTGCTTTGCGGGCCCTCCGGGGACCGGCAAGACCAGCCTGGGAAAATCAGTGGCCCGGGCACTGGGCCGCTCCTTTATACGCATATCTTTAGGCGGCGTGCGGGACGAGGCCGAAATACGGGGACACCGCAAAACCTATGTCGGAGCCCTGCCGGGAAAAATTATCCAGTCCATGCGCCGGGCGGAGACGGTAAATCCTGTATTCCTCCTTGACGAAATCGACAAGCTGTCCTCTGACTTCCGCGGCGATCCGGCATCGGCGCTTCTTGAAGTCCTCGATCCCGAACAGAATTCGAGCTTTACCGATCATTACATGGAAGTCCCCTATGATTTATCCAAGGTGCTTTTTATCGCCACCGCCAACTCGCTCCATACCATTCCGTATCCCCTTCTTGACCGTATGGAAATCATCGAAATACCCGGATACGGGGAACTCGAAAAACTTTCCATCGCCAGACAGTTTCTCGTACCCAAGGAACTTTCTGAAAACGGCCTTGAGGCCGCGGCCATAAGTTTTACCGATGAGGCCATACTCGAAATCGTGCGCCACTGGACCATGGAATCGGGTGTCCGCGGCCTGGAAAGGGAAATCGCCCGCTGCGCCCGCCGCATAGCCAGGGAAGCGGTACAGAAAGAATACGGCATAGCGCATAACAAGCCCATAGAATCATTCAAAAAGAAAATTCAAAAAAAGGACCTGGAAAAACTCCTCGGCAGGAAAAAATACAAAAATGACGTGGTCTACCAGGAGGCCCGTACCGGCGTTTCCTACGGCCTGGCCTGGACCGAAACAGGGGGCACTGTACTCCCTGTTGAAAGCACCGGCTTTGGGGGTTCAGGCGAATGTGTCATGACAGGAAACTTAGGCGACGTGATGAAGGAAAGCGCCCGCATCGCCCTTTCCTACCTCAGGAGCGTATCGGACAAATACGCCGTCAAGGGTCCGGGCATAGCCAAGACGGACTTTCATATCCATGTACCCGAGGGCGCCATACCCAAGGACGGCCCTTCAGCAGGCGTTACCGTGGCGGCCTCCCTGCTTTCGACCCTCTGCGCTGTTCCGCCCAAGCCCGGCATAGCCATGACCGGGGAACTCACCCTGACAGGCCGTATACTTCCCATAGGCGGGCTCAAGGAAAAACTCCTCGCCGCCATACGGAACGGCATGACACAGGTAATTATTCCCAAGGATAACGAAGAGGATTTTTCCGAACTGGACAGTGAAATCAAAGACGCCCTCAAAGTTCTTTTTATTGAAAGCGCCGAAGAAGCCTTTCGTATTTTGTTTGATAAACGTATCCTCAAAAAAAATCTCAAAAAAAGAGCGGCAAAGAAGAAATAAAGAATCCAGGAGCAATATCTTGGATATGGACCCTCTTGCGAATATAGGTAAAATCTCCAGCCTCTTATTTGACTTCCGTCGCCATGCAATATATGGCGTTCACATCCTCCTCATTCAGTTTTTTAAACTGACCCACAGAAGCTGCGGCGGTAACTTTTTTTGCCATCTCGGGAATCCGCTCGTTGGAAAGCCCGGCGTCCTTAAAGCTTATCGGAAGCCCAAGAGAGCGGAAGAAATCTCTTAATTTTGAAATGCCTTTTTTTCCTATCTGCTCTAAATCCTCGGAAGCACCGCCTACACCAAAGATTTTATTGGCAAACCTGGCAAACCGATGGGGATCTTCCTTTAGGCAATATTCCATCCAGCATGGAAAAATAATAGATAAACCCGCGCCATGAGCTATATCGTAGATTGCGGATAATTCATGCTCAATTAAATGACTGGCCCAGTCTTCTATACGTCCGGTACCCAAGAGACCATTATGCGCCAGACTTCCCGCCCACATAAGTTCCGCCCGGGCATCATAATTACGCGGGTCCGTCATGACTACCTTGGCATTCTGGATAATTACCCGGAGAATTCCTTCGCAGAGTTCGTCTGTTACTTCAACATGCTGCTCCTTAGTAAAGTAT
>JAIRXO010000281.1 GCA_031268255.1 Spirochaetaceae bacterium | reverse complement strand
TTCTCCTATATGTTGGGCCGCGTGGATTATACTTGTTGTGATTTTAGTAGTGCCGCCTATCCTAAAGAAACGAAGGCGTCAGATGGGGCTTTAGTATAAAATCCGGTTCGTAACTTTTTGCCATTGCCCAATAATTCCGGGCAGTGGCTGTTTTCCTTTCATCATAAACCCCTCAGGCTCCGGCTCTCCTATGCGGCAAACGACCCTTATATATAGAAAGAAATAATTCATAGTAAACCAATAGTAATACTAATATATTGGATGAGATAGGGGTACGGTTCCCTTATATATGGGCAGAATCACTGTTGTCTTATTATGCCTAAACTTCCATAGTACCCCTTCCCTTAAACGGTCCTTTTCTCTATAATAGTTCTGCTTGCAAGACTTGTAACGGGCCTTTGTCCGCAGGGCAAAACCGGATTCCCGGACAGGTCAAATTCACTTATAAGGAAGTCATCGTATGAATTTATTTGCGTTCCCCCTGCTTCTCGGAACCTCTGACGGCGCGTCAGGAGGCGCGGCTCCCGCCGGCCTCATGCAGTTTGCCCCATTGATACTCATTGTGGTCATTTTTTATTTTTTCATTATCAGGCCCCAGGGCAAAAAGCAAAAAGAGACTCAGCGTATGCTGAACGCGATCAAAAAGGGCGATAAAGTTGTTACCATAGGCGGTATACACGGTGTGGTCCAGGCGGTAAAAGAGGGGACTGTGGTCATCAAGGTCGATGAGGACACCAAGATTGAATTTACCCGGAGTGCTGTTTCGCAGGTGAATCCAGTCAAGGGCGAGGAAAAGAAATCTGATGATAAACAGATCGAAGATAAAAACGGCGGGGCTTCGGAAGAAAGCAAATGAGTAAGCGTTACCGGTTTTTCATAATTCTGGTTGTGGTGGGAATCTGTTTTGTATTCCTCCTTCCCACCATACGGTGGTACTTTCTTACTCCCCGGGAGAATCAGGTTTTGGCCCTTACGTCCCGGGAGCAGATCAAGATTTACGCTTCCCGTACCGCTCTGGCTGATCTCCAGGTCCTGATTCAGGATGCCAGGGATGACAAGGAACTGGATGGGAAATTTTCCTTTCTAATAGCCGCGGCCAGGAATTACAACAGGCAGTACAAGAGGCGGAATCCCGATGTATGGAATTCCCGCACGGTGCTCCAGTCATTTCCCGGCAGCGCGGAGAGCGCCCGGGCGCTGGCGCTTGACGCCATCGAGACCAAGTACCGCGAGGATATATTCAAGCTCAAGCAGCTCCAGTCCAGCGCGGTGCAGCTTGGTCTTGATCTTTCCGGCGGCATGAGCGTAGTTCTCCAGGCTGATATGACAAGCCTTGCCGAAAGCTACGGCAGGTCCCTAAACGAGGCCGACCGCGGCGACGCGGTGAACAGGGCGCTGGAGGTTCTTAACAGCCGCATAGACCGCTTTGGCCTTACCGAGCCGGTGATACGCCGTCAGGGTGATGACCAGATATATGTGGAAATTCCGGGGACCGCCGATCCCGAGCGTATCAATTCCATCATCATGGACTCGGGAATGCTCGCCTTTCATATTGTAGATGAAGAAGAGACCGCCCGTTTCCGCCAGTACTACGCCCAGCATCCCCTTGATACCTTCGACGGGCAGGGTGCGCTTGTTGATCCTTCGATTATTTCGCCTGACACGATGGTGCGGGGCGTGTACGAAAAGGACCGTTACGGCCTCGATGAATTCAGGGAATATACGGTGATAAAGAGGGATGTGGGCCTTGACGGCAGCCACATTCAGAACGCCATTGTTGACCGCGATAATATTGAAGGAACCCCCAGGGTGAGTTTTCAGCTTGACAGCGAGGGCGGGGAAATTTTTTATCAGCTTACCTCGGCCAACATCGGCAAGGCCCTGGCCATAGTGCTTGATGACAGGGTTAAATCCCAGGCTACCATCAGGGGCGCAATACGGGAATCGGTACAGCTTTCCGGCAGGGGCATAGGTCAGGAAGAGGCCGAGAACATTGCCCTCATACTGAGAACCGCAGCGCTTCCGGTAAAGCTGGAAGTAGTCAACCTGCAGAATATCGGCGCTTCAATGGGAGAGGATGCCATAAATCAGGGCTTTTGGGCCCTTCTCGGCGGACTGGCCCTGGTGATGGTTTTTCTTCTGGTGTTCTACAAGGAGGCGGGTTTCAACGCGGTGGTTGCCCAGGTGATGAATTTCTACCTCATGGGCAGCATACTTTCGGCGTTTAATTTTACCCTTACCCTGCCGAGTATCGCCGGGTTCATACTTACCATAGGTATGGCGGTTGACGCCAATGTCATTATTTTTGAACGCATTAAAGAAGAACTCCGTCTGGGCAAGGATCGCAAGGCCGCCATAGACCTTGGTTTTGACAAGGCGTTCTGGGCCATCATGGACTCCAATATCACGACCTTTATAGCCGCGCTTTTCCTGTCCCAGCTTGGATCGGGTCCGATTCAGGGCTTTGCCGTGAGTCTCGCCGTAGGCGTATTCTCCTCGGTATTTACCGCCCTCTTTGTGTCAAAGCTGCTCTTTGACTTCGGAAGCGATGTGCTGAAACAACGGAAGATTGCCATACTCTGGGGGGGCGGAAAATGAAACGCGTAATTCATTTTTCTAAATACTTTCTGCCTACAGCGATATTCTCGGCGGTACTTATTGTCGTGGGCATCGCCGGATACATAATCATGGGGGGCTTTAACCTGGGCGTGGATTTTCAGGCCGGTCTGCTCCAGGAAGTGCAGTTCGCGCCTAAAGCCCTAAGCCTCAGCTATTCCGGCAGGGGCAACGCCACTGTGGCCGTTGACCGGAGCAAGATAGACATTACCCTTTCGGGCGCCGGCGTTGAAGCGTTGACCCATTCTTTCCCCTACGGAACTTTCAGGACCATAGGCGAATTGTGCCAGGCCATGAACGCCGTAGAAGGTCTTTCCGCCCTCGCGCCGGGGACTGACGGCGTTTCTTCCCTGTGGCTGGTGCAGAGCGCCAGGGGCGATCCCCAGTTGGGAGAAGAGCCCTATGTGCTCCACTACCTCAACCCCGGCTCCGCCCCCGTAGCCATAGAGGATGTGCGTACCGCCCTGCTTCCCCTGGGAACTGTTTCGGTCCAGGTGCTGGGGCAGCCTTCTGAGCGGCGCTTTATGATACGCATGGAGGACGAGGTTCTCGAATCCGTAGGACCCGGCGGGGATCAGTCCCGGCAGGTGCTTGATTCCCTTGAGCATAACTTCGGCGCGGGAGAGGTGGCGGTCATCAGGTCGGACTATGTTGGTTCGCGTTTTTCCAAAAACCTCACCGACCAGGCGGGTCTGCTCATGGCCCTGACCCTGCTCCTTATCCTG
This sequence comes from Spirochaetaceae bacterium, assembly GCA_031268255.1. Classification (GTDB taxonomy): domain Bacteria; phylum Spirochaetota; class Spirochaetia; order Treponematales; family Breznakiellaceae; genus JAIRTD01. The sequence goes on along the minus strand of JAIRXO010000281.1, from coordinate 651 downwards.
GCTTACTGTTCCATACGCTTCAAACCCCAGTTCGCCATAGGTGCGGTGCTGGCCATAGTACACGACGCGTTTGTCATGGTGGCCTTTATAGTCTGGACCAGGATGGAATTTAACACCACGTCCATCGCGGCCATTCTTACCATACTCGGCTATTCAGTAAACGACACCATAGTCATTCTGGACCGCATAAAGGAAACCAGGGCCATACATCCTGAGGAAAATTTCGAGGCCGTGCTGGACCGCTCTCTTTCCGAGACTCTGTCGCGTACCATGATAACTACCTTTACTACCATGCTGGCCGTGGCCTCGCTCTATATTTTCACCACAGGCTCAATGAAGGATTTTGCCCTGGCCCTCCTTGTGGGTATGGTGTCGGGTGTGTATTCAACAATCTTTATAGCCTCAGGCTTTGCCAACTTTTGGGACCAGCAGGCCGGGAAGCGGGAAAAAAAGCGTCTTGAAAGCGGCGTACCCGCCAAGGCTCCCGTAAAGGCCTAAAGTCCGGTTTTAGATGAAGGTACTGAGGGCAAGGGTTCTCGGCTTCTGCATGGGGGTGCGCCGGGCCATGGATATGGCCGGTTCCGAGGCGCGGGTCTTTCAGGGGGCCTCCGGGATTTTCACCGTGGGTCCCCTCATCCATAATCCCCAGGC
>JAIRXO010000152.1 GCA_031268255.1 Spirochaetaceae bacterium | reverse complement strand
CCTGGGCGGCCGCCGGGTTTGCCGTAAATGCGGCTACAATTTCCACACAGTTTTCAACAAGCCGAAAAACGGGGATGTCTGCGATTACTGCGGCGGCGAGGTCTACACCAGGGACGATGACAAGCCTGAGGCTGTCGGCAAACGTCTTGAAGTGTACCGTGTCCAAACCGCCCCCCTTATCGACTATTACCGCAAAAAAGGCCTTTTGGTCGATGTGGACGCAAGCCCCGCGGTGGACAAGATGCTGGAAAACTTCAGGCAGGCCCTGGAACAGCGCTGATCCGTTGCGAAGGGTCCATACCCCGGCCCCTTGGGGCGGAACCAAGGGTATGGACCCTGAGTCAAATACATTACAAGAACAACATACCCCGCTGCTTGCGGCGGGGTATGTTGATTTCTTCCGGGTGTTCGGCGAAATAACCCCGCCACACCCGTTCCATGCCGGCCAGGCCCTGCTCGCGGTTGAGGAGGGTTGTAAGGTAATGCGCCCAGGTAAGGCTGCCGCAGAAATAACTGAAAAAACGGCGGGCCCGGCTCAGATGAAATTCCGGCGGCTGGTACCGGCACAGGAGTTCCAGAAAGCGGAGGCCTGTTTCCTCCACATTGTATCCCCGGCTGTCGTATCCCCCGCTGTTCCGGGTTTCCAGGGTCCGGGCTTCGGAAAAGCACCAGGGCTGCTTTACCGCGAGCCTGCCTGTCATCACGGCGTCGCAGAGGGCTGAACGGTCCAGCATTTCCGCTGCCGAGGATATATCGCCGTTGCCTGCTACCTTGATGCGGAGTTCCTTTTTCAGCGCCGGTACGTAGCTCCATTTGGCCTGGCGCCGGAACTTTTCCCTGGCTGTCCGCGGGTGGAGGGTGATAAGTTCCACCCCTTCTTCCTCAAGGCGGCGGCAGAAACGGACCAGGTAGTCAAAGTCGTCGCCGGGGCCTGTCCTGAGTTTTACGCTGAGGCGGCGTTTTACCGCCTTCCGTGTCAGGGCGGCGAGGTTCCCCGCCTTGTCTATGCTTTCCATCCAGCGTACCCCGGCGCCGGTGCGGGTTATGGCCGGGGCGGAACAGCCCATATTGATGTCGATGCCCAGGCATTCCCGTTCCGAAAGAAGGGCCGCGGCCCTGGCTATCTGGCCGGCATCGCGGCCTCCAAGCTGATATACGGTTTTTCCGGGACAGGGGCCGTTGTCGGCATACCACGCCTCGAAAGGCCCGCCGGCAGCAAAAGCGCCGGCGCTTATCATTTCGGTAAAATATTCGTCGCAGCCGCCGAAACTTTCGATAAGTTCCCTCAGGGCCCGGTGGCTCAATTCCGCCATTGGCGCTAGCAAAAAAAATTTCTTCATGGTATGATTATCAGGTCTTTGGGGCAAAAAAAACAGAAGCCGGCTGGTTTTACGGTGGTCAAAAAGAAACCGGCTTGACTTGAATTAGACTTTGACCTAGATTATTATGAGAAGAGGAGCGTACCCATGATAGCAAAGAGTGATATGCCCAATATTAACGATAAACTTCCTGAGGGATCAAAGCCGGAAGGCGGCGCGTACCGGGTACTTATTGTCGACGATTCCATGTTTATCGCTAAGCAGTTGGGCCAGATTTTCACTTCCGAAGGTTTTGAAGTGGCGGGAACCGCCGCCGACGGCGCCCAGGGGGTAGAAAAGTACAAGGAATTGCATCCCAATATCGATCTGGTTACCATGGATATAACCATGCCGGTTATGGACGGGGTTACGGCGCTGGAAAAAATCCTTGAATTTGACAAAAACGCCTGTGTAATTATGGTTAGCGCGTTGGGAAAAGAAGATGTGGTTAAAAAGTCCCTGCTGATGGGAGCCAAAAGCTATATCGTCAAGCCGTTGGATCGGAAAAAGGTACTGGAACGGGTTGTTTCCGTTCTAAAACGCTAAACCGTATCTGTTCTTTTCGTTTTTTGAATCAAGACTCAGAGGATTTACCTGTTGAAAGCCCAGGCTGTTACCGATTATATCTATTGTATTTATGCTGATGTCAGAACTACCGATTTGTTTGAAGGAATTTGGCCGATTCCCAATGGGGTTTCCCTTAATTCTTACGTTGTAAAAGGACAGAAAACAGCCGTCATCGACCTTTTTCGGGACTGGACCGGGGCGGCTCGTCAGATGGAAGATGCCCTGGCATCTGTCGGAATGACGTTTTCCAACGCGGATTACCTGATCCTGAACCATCTTGAGCCGGACCATACCGGCTGGCTCAGGGAATTCCGCGAAAAAAATCCAAAAGCTGAAATAATAGCCACTGCCAAAGGTATAGAACTGGTTAAATCTTTCTATAAAATTGATACCGGTTTGCGGGTGGTAAAAGACGGCGACACCCTGGACCTGGGGGGCCGGTTTCTCGTTTTTTATGAGACGCCCAATATCCACTGGCCCGAAACCATGGTTACCTGGGAGCCTGAATCGGGCACCCTGTTTTCCTGCGATGCCTTCGGTTCCTTCGGCGCCCTGAACGGCAGGGTCTTTGACGATGAGTTTTCACCGGCGGAACACGGGTATTTTGAAGCCGAAAGCCTCCGCTACTACTCGAATATTGTTTCGTCTTTTTCGGTTTTTGTGGAACGGGCGGTACAGAAACTTTCCGGCCTGGACATACGCTGTACAGCTCCGAGTCACGGCATGGTCTGGCGGAAAAACCCCAAAACCATTGTCGAACGGTATCTGCGGTACGCCGGTTACGCCAGGGGCTCCGGGGAAAAAGAAATTGCCGTTATCTGGGGTTCCATGTACGGCAATACAAAGGCCGGTGTTGACGCGGTAATAAAGGGTATTGAGGCCGAAGGCGTACCCTGTTCCTGCCGCCGCGTCCCGGACGAGAACGTTTCCTATGTTCTCTCGGATGCGTACAAGTCCTGCGCCCTGGTTCTCGCCATGCCGACCTACGAATACGCCATGTTCCCTCCCATGGCGTATGTTCTGGATATATTCAGGCGCAAACACATTACCGGGAAAAAGGTCCTCCGCATAGGTTCCCTGGGCTGGGTAGGGGGCGCCAAAAAAGACTACGAGGCGGTTCTGGCCGGTCTTAAATGGGAAAGCCTTGAATCCGTCGAATGGGCGGGTTATCCCGGCCCCGGCGACTTATCCCTGCTTGAACAGCGCGGAAGGGAGCTGGCGCAGGCGGTCAAAAACGGATAACCGGCTGTTTCAAACGTGTTATGCGCCGGATACGGGCCGCTCAGGAAGCGCTGATTGGCCGTAAGTTAATCAACGCTGCCCTAAACCCTTTATAGTAAAATCTTCACTGTTTTAATATACTTAAGGCATGAATTCAGTCTGCCTGTACAATGGTACTGTAATGACCGGTTTTGCCGCCATGGAGCGCTGCGCGGTGCTTGTGGAAGACGGCCTTGTGGCGGACGTGTTTTCCCGGCGCCGTTTCGATCAAAAACGCTTTGAGGGGGAAACCAAAATCATTGATGTAGAGGAAAGCTATATCGCCCCCGGCTTTATCGACACCCACATTCACGGTTTTGGAGGCTGGGGAACCGACGATGCCTTTGAGTCATTAGACAGGGGCGCCGAATCCATCATTGAAAGGTCCCGTATGCTGGCTGGTTACGGGGTTACGTCATTTAATCCTACCCTCTACCCTGCTGATGCCGAAACCCTCCTGAAAGCGGTAAAGGCCGTAACCTACGCCATGGGGAGGGAAAACGGGGCGAGGATCATGGGTCTGCACCTTGAAGGGCCGTTTATCTCGCCTGAGCGCCTGGGCGTACAGCGGCCGGAAACCGTAAGCCCTGTGGATATTTCCTTTATGGAGCGCCTTTGGGAGGCCTCTAACGGGTGCATTGTCAATATGACCGTGGCCCCCGAACTCAAGGGCATGAGGGAACTGGCCCTTTTCTGCATCAAAAAGGGGATCATACTCCAGGCAGGCCATACGGACGCCAAATACG
>JAIRXO010000259.1 GCA_031268255.1 Spirochaetaceae bacterium | reverse complement strand
TTTTTCATAGAAAATAAACAAAAAAGGCCTTTTACTTGCTTCTTTAATAGAACTTTTAGTGATATAATTACATTCCGGTTTTTGAAACCGGTTCAGATATACAAATTTTACCTCTTAGGCTTCTCACAGAGGATTAGCCGTGAACAAGGAACGGGGTGAGCATGGGTAAGAATATTTTAATCGTTGATGACTCCCGAATCATGCGAAACATCGTAAAAAACACCTTTTTGCAGCTTAAAATTCCCTGTGATTTTATTGAAGCCGGGGACGGCCACGAGGCGCTGCAAAAACTACTCGCCAACAAAATACATCTGGTGCTTCTGGACTGGAATATGCCGAAACTTTTGGGCATTGACTTTCTTAAAAAGGTCCGAAACCTTGAACAGTACAAGAATCTGCCCATTATCATGGTAACAAGCGAATCGGCACGGTACAATGTGATTGACGCCATAGACGCCGGCGCCACAGACTATATCATCAAGCCGATTAACGAAAAAATATTCTTCCAGAAAATTTCCCAGCTTTCGCTGGGGGATTACGATGCCTCGCCGTCCCTCTCCGCGACAGGACGGTATGGATGATTCTGACGTTGTTCGATGAAAGGAGGTTCCGGTGACAAATCCCGCGCTTAAAGCGGCAAAAAGTCCAAAACTTTTGTTTCAGTTCAACGTTTTTTGTATTCTTTTTATAGGCGTGGTTCTTGCCGTAGCCGCCGCCGCCGCCCTGCAGCAGATAAACGCTTTCAGCGCCAGGCTGGGGCTGCCGGTTACTGCCAGGACAGCGGCTTTCATTAACGGGGACAGGTTTCAGGAATTAAGCCGTACCCTGGACGGAGACGATCCTTTTTTTGAGGAAACCCGGCTTTGGATGTACGACCTGAAGCAGGAAGCCAACTGCATCTACCTGTATACCATGGCGCCGGTTTCCGATACGGTCTACCGGTACATTATAGACGGTTCCGCCCCGCCCGGAGAAAAAGGATATTCCCCCCTGGGATCAGACGAGGATATCAGCGGTTATGACAGAGCCTTTCTCAGGACCATGGAAACCGGGTCCGTCCAACTCAGCGAACTCGACTATCAGCAGGGATGGGGCTGGCTGGTGTCAAGCTACGCGCCCATATTCAACTCCCGGAACGAAATCGTAGGCATTATCGGCTGTGACTTTGAGGTTCTGGAAGTGTTCCGGGTTCTTTGGGCGCAGATACTGCGGCAGATAATACTGCCTTTTGTTGTTATTTTTATCGGCATTGCGCTTTACTTCCCCATGATGAAGGGAATCAACAGGCTGACCGGGGACCTGAAGGCCGAGCGGGACGAAATAGCCATCATGAAGGACAGCCTCAGGACCGGCGTTTTCCTTATGAACGGGGATCAGATTATTCAGAGCCGGTATTCCAGGGCCCTCGAAACAATACTGGAAAAGGAAGACCTGCAGGGTAAAAATTTTATTGATATTCTGGGCAGTTCCCTGAACGAGAAAGAACATGAGTCCCTTAAAAAGTACTTTAAAATATTCCAGAAAAACAGTTTTCCGCAGGAGATGCTTGACGACATGAATCCCCTGGCAGAATTCACCTATAGGTACGGAGAGGACGAGAAAGACAAAAAGGAGAAAACCTTAAGCTGTATTTTCGCGCCGGTAGAACGGGAAGCAGGCGAAAAATTCATTCTGGGGTCTATAGAAGACGTTACCGCCAAGGCTGATCTGCGCCGCCAGCTTGAGGAAGCCCAGTCAAGGCAGCAACAGGAGATGCGTTCCCTCTTTGAGATTATTCATATTAATCCCGTAATCTTTACCGATTTTGTGGAGGACCTGGAATATGAATTTGAACGGATAAACGAAACCATGAAGGATCCAAAGCTCTCCGCCCAGGAGGCCATGGAGCTGGTGTTCCAGTCCGTACACGCCATTAAATCCAACGCCCTTATTATCGGGCTTGAAGGCTTCGCCGCCAAAGTCCATGATCTTGAATCGGAACTTAAGAAACTGCGGGGCCAGGAAAACATTTCCCTTGAGGAACTGCTCCATATTACCGTCGAGATAGAAAAGATCATGAGGGAAAACGATAGATTCCGCTCTTCCATAGACAAGATACAGTCCTTTAACCTTGAGGTCTCCCGGACGGACAAGGGAGTGGGCCTGGAACAGAGCGTACTCGTCGCAACACTGTCAAAAGCCAGCCAGAGGGTTTCGGCGGATCTCGAAAAAAAGGTGCGTTTTGAGGTTCTGGAGCTTGATGCCCTGGCCCTGGAACAGGGGCCCCGGCGCGTCATCAAGGAAGTGCTTTTGCAGTTGGTACGGAATTCGGTGTACCACGGAATCGAAGCGCCGGGAGAACGCCTGTCCGCCGGTAAGGACGAAGAAGGTCTCATCAGCCTTTCGCTTACGATCCGGGACGGCAGGATACATATCGAGTTCCAGGATGACGGGCAGGGCCTTGACTTTGACCAGATACGCCAAAAGGGTGAAGAACTGCGTATTCTCAAAGAGGGCGAGGAGGACAGAAACACCCTTCTCAAGGCAATCTTTATGCCGGGATTTACCACGGCAAAAAGCGGCGGTTTCCACGCGGGCCGGGGTGTCGGCCTCAACCTGGTCAAGGACAGGATCAGGGAACTAAAGGGAAGCATCAAGCTGCGGACCACGCCGGGCAAGGGAACGGTATTCAATATTTCCATTCCCCTTAAAGCATCGTAAGGACAGAATTTATAGCGCGTCCGGGAGCTTTATTTACCGGAAATAAAACGCTATACTTAAAACCATGTATTTGACTAAATCAAGCGCCATACGCCGCATAGGGTTTGCCTCTACCCGCTTTCAGGGAAGCGACGGGGTATCTCTCGAAACCGCCAAGTGGCGGCAGGTGCTGGAAAGAATGGGTTATGAGTGCTTCTTTTTTTCGGGCCTTTCCGACTGGGAAAGCGAACGGTCCATGATTGTGGATGAGGCTTTTTTCGGCCATCCGCTGATTCAGCATATACAGGACCGCTGCTTTGGAACTACGGTACGCAGGGAATCCCTGTCCGGGGAGATTCAGGAGGTGCGGTACCGCCTCAAGCGGGCCCTGTACGATTTCGTAAATACTTTCAAGATTGATCTTATCATTACCGAAAACGCCCAGACCATACCCATGAATATACCCCTGGGGCTTGCCCTTACCGAATTGATTGTGGAAACAGGTCTGCCGGCCATTGCCCATCACCATGACTTTGCCTGGGAGAGACAGCGTTTTTCGGTCAACTGCGTCGAGGACTACCTTTCCACAGCCTTCCCTCCCCGGCTCCATTCAATCAACCATGTGGTGATCAATTCCGAAGCAAGGAGGCAGCTTTCGTACCGCTGCGGCATTGCTTCGACCATCATACCGAATGTGTTTGACTTTGACGCCGAAACTCCCCGCATGGACGACTATGCCCGTACCATGCGGGAGGACCTTGGCGTAAAGGATGACGAAATACTCCTGCTCCAGCCCACCCGCATTGTGGAACGCAAGGGCATTGACCATGCGATAGAACTGGCCAACAGGCTCAGGGATAAAAAAGCCAAGCTCCTCATCAGCCACCAGGAACGGGACGAGGGTTCCGACTACTACCACCGTCCCATGGATTACGCGGCCCTCCTGGGTGTTGAGGTCATTATCAGGCCGGATATTATAGGCGCCAGGCGGGGAGTTACCGGGACGGGCCAGAGGAGGTACAGCCTGTGGGACTGCTACCTCAACGCCGACTTTGTTACCTATCCTTCAACCTATGAGGGCTTTGGTAATGCGTTTCTTGAGGCGATATGGTTTAAAAAACCCATACTGGTCAACCGCTATTCCATTTTTCAGGAGGACATAGAACCGGTTGATTTTGACGTGGTGGTTATGGAAAACTATGTAACACCGGAGACTGTGGAGACAGTCCGCTCCCTTCTTGACAAGCCGGGAGCTGTTGAATTTATGACCGAACGGAACTACGAACTGGGCCGCAGGTTCTTTTCTTTTTCCCTGCTGGAACAGCGGCTCCGTTCTGTCCTGATGAATTTTGGCCAGCTTTAGCGAGGTGCTTATGGCGAAAGTAAAACACGAAGGCATTGTATCGGGCATTGGCGCCGCGTTTGGCAAAAAAGGCGGCCTGTTTTCGGGAAGGTCCCGCGGTGTTCTGTGCCTCCTGGCGCTAATGGCCGCGCCCCTCTTTGCCCAGGCTCCTTCCGAATATCCCCGGAGCGCGGTTCTTGACGAGGCCCTTTACGAGAGCCTCCCCCGGCGGTCCCCCCTCGCGTCCAGTGCCTACGAGTTTCTCCCCAAGGCGGTTTCCCTTAAAGCCTATGCCCCGGCTCCCGGCGACCAGACCCCCTACGGAACCTGCGTGGGCTGGGCCGCGGCTTACGCGGCGAGGACCATTTCCGAGGCAAGGGCCCTTGGCCGCAAGGACCGTTCCGAAATTACCGCCAATGCTTTTTCTCCCGTGTATATTTACAAGAGCATTTCGGACGACCCGGAATGTCAGGAGGGGGCTTCCATCTCGGCGGCCCTGGATATGATGAAGGTCAAGGGCGCGGTCAAAATGCTCAGTGATGAACTCAACACCGACGTAACCAAAATACCCCTTTCTTCCTACGCGTCCAGCAAACGGTATCCCATAGCCGGCTATGTTACCCTGTACCAGAACCCCCGCTTTGCGGGGATGCTTTCCCAGATTAACCTGGTAAAAAAAAGCCTTGCATCGGGCAAGCCTGTCATCATAGGGATGAATACCCCGCCTTCCTTTTTTGAACCCGGCGAGGTCTGGCGGCCCAGGGAAAATCCCATGGGCTTTTACGGAGGCCACGCCGTCTGTGTGGTAGGGTATGACGACGAAAAAGAAGGCGGCGCCTTTGAGGTGCTGAACAGTTGGGGGAAAAAATGGGGCCGGGGAGGATTTGTCTGGATTCCCTACAACACCTTCAGCCGCTGGATACGGGAAGCCTACGAAATTATAGATAACCTTTCGGCCTACGAAGACGCGGCCCGCTTCGGCGGCATGGCGAGGCTGGAACTCGGCGGAAACCGGGGGAGCATGGCCCTTGCGCTTAACGAAGAAGGTTATTACCAATCCACAGAGACCTGGCCTTCTGACACCGAATTCCGCGTGTTCCTCGAAAACCGCTATCCCGCCTATGTATACGCCTTTACCGCGGACTCCCGGACAGCTTCTGTCACCCGCGTCTTTCCCCCTGAGGAAGGAAATGTTTCGGCCATACTGGATTATTCGGACAGCGCCGTTGTCTGGCCTTCCGAAGATCAGTGGATACGGCTTGGCGATAATCCGGGGACCGATTTCCTCATCATGCTCTTTGCCAAGGAAGAACTGGATATACGTTCCATACAGAACCGTTTTGAAAGAACCCAGGGGAGTCTCCCTGAGCGTGTACGGGAAGCCCTTGGGAAACGCGCGGCGCTGTTTGGCCGCCAAAGGGCAGGCGGAACAGCAGCCGGGCAGGACGCTGCCGCGGGCGCGCCGGGTGCATCGGGCATGCCGGGTGCGGCTAACGCGGCTAATACGGCGCGGAAACTTTCGGATATGGTTTTTTCCGCCCAGTCGGGAAACATACGGTCCGTCTTTGCCCTGCTCGTCGCCATTGAGCGCGGCGAATGAGGATCAGGGGCTTTTCTTGGCTTCTTCCCAATAACGGTCCATGAGGGCCAGGTTTTCCTGCTTCATTTCGGCTCCGGTCTCCTTCATGCTCCGTTCCACATGCCTAAAGCGTTTGATGAATTTGGCATTGGTGCGCTGAAGGGCCACCGAAGGGTCTATCTTGAAGGCGCGGCAGAGGTTTACCGCCGAAAAGAGGAGGTCACCCAGTTCGCCCTCAAGGGCTTCGCCGCCGTCCCTGATCTCCATGGCTTCCCGCACTTCCTCCATTTCTTCCCTGAGTTTGTCCATGACGGCGGCGCTATCGGGCCAGTCAAACCCGGACTTGGCCGCCTTCTTCTGAAGTTTATAGGCTTTTTCGAGCGGAGGCAGGGCCGGCGACACCTCGTCAAGGATTGAATCCTTTGGCCTCCTTCCCTCCTGTTCTACTTTTATCCTTGCCCAGTTGTCCAGCACTTCGGCGCTGTCCCTGACCTTTACATCACCGAACACATGGGGATGACGGCGTATGAGTTTTTCGGCCACGCCGTCAAGCACGGCGGCGACGGAAAAAAGCCCTTCCTGCTCGTGCATATACGAAAGCATGGTAACAAGCAGAAAGAGATCGCCAAGCTCTTCCTTTATGTGGGCCGGATTTTTTTCGTCTATGGCCTCAAGGGTCTCATAGGTTTCTTCGACAAGATCTCCCCTGAGGGACAGGGGTGTCTGCTCACGGTCCCAGGGACAGCCGCCGGGGGCGCGGAGTTTTACGATAACATTGTAGAGTGCCGCAAAGGCTTCCGCCTGGTTTTCCATATCCATCTCCTGACAGTTCATGGTTGTTTGCCGGCCGGGACAATAGTTTTCTTCTTCCATTCTGGAAGCAGTATCTCCGCCCCGCCAGCCAGCAGTTCGATAAAAAAGCCGTCCAGCGCGTTGAACACATTGGCAAGGACTTCTTCTTCTTCCGGGGAAAAATCAGAAAGCACCCAGGAATAAATGTCCCTGTGTCCGGGCCTTCCTATGCCTATCCTGAGCCGCCAGAAATCGGCGCTTCCGAACGAGGCTTTCACGGAGCGCAGGCCGTTATGACCGCCAAGACCGCCGCCGTATTTCAGCGACACTGTTCCCAGGGGCAGTTCGAGTTCGTCATGCACAACGAGAACGTTTTCCGTTTTTATTTTGAAGAACAGCGCCGCCTTAGCGACAGCTTCGCCTGAAAGATTCATAAAGGTTTGGGGCACAAGAAAATGAATTTTTTCCGGCGCTTCGGGCCCGCAAGGCGCGTCTGTGCGGGGCATGCGGCTTCCTTCAAGGGACGCATAGGAGCCCTTGAATTTATCCTTCCAGGAAAGGGAAGCGTAAAACGGAAGGGTTTCGGCAAAAAGCCATGCGGCGTTGTGGCGGTTGTTTTTATATTGAAGCCCCGGATTTCCCAGAAAGGCGGCAAGCTCTATCACCGGTTTGCGATACTCCCCCATCCATAGTAAACTGTAAGGCAAGAGGTAATCAACATGGACATAGCCGGAATCTCCCGTACCGAAACCGAAAAAGGCCCCTGGCAGAGGCTGTTCAGCTACACGGCCCAGGAAGATGGAATCCAGACGGAAACGGCGAGAACCATTGATACCCTTACCCTGAACGAAATTTTCTCCCTGCTTGGGGTAAGCGCCGGTATCGCGCGGGGCTTTGCCGCTTCCGAAAAATTCCTCCAGTGCGGCGGCTGGCAGTCCTGGTCAGCGGGCTGGGAACTTGCCGAAGGGGAAACTCTTCCCCGCAAGGTTCATGGTATCCCCGAACTTATACGGCTCACCAACCGGGAAGGCGATACGCCCAGGGCCGGCGGCACAACGGGCCACTTCATCATGTATATACGAAGCGGCGACTATTACCTCTGCGCCGCCTCCCTGGAGGGCAGGGGACTGCCGCCTGTATCGTACAGGGTAAACGGCCGCCATGACCGCATCAGCGCCGAAGTATACTGCCCCGGCAAGGTCTGGACCAGGGGAGAACAAATGGCCGGGCTGTGGGTGTTTCTCGCCGGAGGGTACTTTCAATTTAAGGACTGCCTTAAAAAAATATACGCCCAGGATTTTTCCGGCCTTGAATTTCTTTCAGGCGGAGACAGGGGCGCGGACAGGCGGCCCGGAGGTTATGCGTCATGGTACAATCACTACAACCGCATAACCGAAAAGATCATACTTGAGGACCTCGCCGCGCTCAGGTCAAATGACAATCTCCTTAAACTCCGTTACCTTGACCGCCGGCTTCCCCTGATATTTCAGATTGACGACGGCTGGGAACATACCGTTGGAGAGTGGGAAGTACACCCGGAGCGTTTTCCCCGGGGGCTTAAACCGGTTTCCCTTGCGATAGAACAATCGGGCTGCATACCGGGCATCTGGCTCGCCCCGTTTATCGTTACAAAGGGCTGCAAAATATTTTCCGAAAAACCCGCATGGCTGCTCAGGGGCAGAGACGGAAAACCCGTAACGGCGGGCTTTAACCACCTGTGGGACGGGCGGTATTACTGCCTGGATATTTCCCGGGAGGATGTACAGGGCTATCTTGGGGAACTCATTGACAGGATTATTGATGAATGGGGCTTCAGGTTCATAAAGCTCGATTTTCTTTACGCCGGACTTTTTGACGGCGTTTTTTCCCGTCCCGGCTCTCCCCACGAACATTACGAGAAGGTCTGCGCCCTGCTCTGTTCGCGGACCAAAAACGCTTCGGGACTTCCGGCAGCCTACCTTGGCTGCGGCCTCCCCCTGGGGCCTTCGTTCAGGCATTTCCCCCTTTCCCGCATAGGCGCCGACACCAGGGAAACCTGGGACTGGACGCCGGTAAAACTTTTGGGCCATACAGGAAGGCCCAGCGCCTATATCAGCCTCATGGATACCATAGGCCGGTCCTTTATGAACAAGGTCATATACATCAATGATCCTGACGTGGTTTTTCTGCGGAGCAAAAACTGCGGACTCAGCGAAACCGAAAAAGAAACCATAGCCCTGGTCAATTTTCTCCTTGCCGGCCAGATCATGTTTTCTGATGATCCTGCCTTTTTAAGCAGAGGGGATCTCGCCCTGACAAAACAGGTCTCGGATCTTTACGAAATTCTCTCTGATGATGAATATGGGGCAAAGCGCATGGACAGGGATGTTTTTCTCCTCCTGAGCCGTTCGGGCAGGCGTACCGGACTTATCAATCTCAGGAAGAAAAACTATACCCTTGACGGGACGAAAGAGACAGATATATTCTTTAATCCCGGCCAGGCGGTCCTGGTAGATCACTGCCGCCGGGACAGGGGGAAGATTTCCTTCGCGGCCCGTTCAGTTACGATATTTGAGATGCCCGTATGACCTTTACGGAAAGGGATACCATGAAGAAACAAGTATACATTATCGGGCATAAAAATCCCGACGCCGACTCGGTAGTTTCCGCCGCGGCCTATGCCCGGCTCAAACAGGCCCAGGGCCTGGAAAACTACAGCGCCGCAAGGGCGGGCAACATCAATCCCCAGACCGAATATATTTTTGAACGTTTTGGAATGCCGGTGCCTGAGTTTCTTCCTGACCTTGTTCCCAAGGTGGCCTATTACCTTTCGGAAGCTCCTGTTACCGTCAGGGAGGATATGCCCCTGTGGGAAGCCCTGGAACTCATGCAGAATGACAGCATCAAGGTACTGCCCATAGTCAACAACGGCGACAGCTACCGGGGCCTCCTTCACTATGACGCTTTTGCCAAGTACATTATCGCCCAGGTCAATCCCAACAAAAAATCATCGATAGATACATCCATAGGCCTCCTTATAAAAACGCTGCGGGCCCAGCCCCTTACGACCTTTAACGCCGATGAGCTGAGGCGCTCGTCCATAGTGGTAGCGGCTTCGTATAACACGACCTTTTTTGAAAAACTCGATTCCCAGCTGCCCGAAAATTCCCTGGTCATTGTCGGGGACAGACTGGACATTCAAAAATACTGCGTCGAGCGCAGGGTACGGGCCCTGGTGATTACCAACAGCACCATAGTGGACAAAAAACTTGTGGCCCTGGCCGAAAAAAACCATGTCTCGGTCATGCTCAGTCCCTTTGACACCGCTTCGACATCGCTGCTCATGATCTACTCCACGCCGGTAGGAACCATGGGAGATACTACCGTCCCCCTGGCACGGCTCGGGGACACCCTAAAAAAAATACGCGAACCACTTTCAAAAGCACCTTCCCGCTGCCTTCCTGTCGCTGATGACGAGGACAGGGTTATGGGAATCATCTACGAGGGAGACATTCTCAAAGAGCCCAATATTGAAGTTATCATGGTTGACCATAACGAACCCAGCCAGGCGGTAGAAGGCATAGAGAACTATAAAATCATAGAAGTCATTGATCATCACCGGCTGGGAAATCTCTCTACCCGCTATCCCATAACCTTTATCAACAAAGCCGTAGGCGCCACCAGTACCATCATAACAAACCTGTACCGGGAGCAGAAAGTGCCCCTGAACCGGGAGACAGCCTCAGTACTGCTCTGCGGCATACTGTCCGACACCCTTAACCTTCAATCGGCCACAACCACCGGGGTAGACCAGGAGGCCGCCGAGTATCTGTCGTCCATCACCGGGCTTGACATTCCCGAACTGGGACGCGAACTTTTGGGAGTCTCAGGCAGAATCAATTCCAAACCCGCCGCTGAACTCATAGGCATGGACATGAAGGAATACAACGAACAAGGCGCGTCCTTTACCGTCAGCCAGGTCGAAACCGATACGCCTGAGGACCTTATAGCCAGAAAAGACGAGATACTTTCGGCGCTGGAAAAAAACTATAAGGAAAAGAACCTGCTTTTCTCGGCCCTCATGGTAACTGATGTGGCCGTACTCAGTTCTTTCCTTTTCGCGGCGGGAAAAAAACAATTTATCCAGCGCATCAGTTTTCCAAAAACAGAGGACGGTATTTATATGCTCCACGATATGGTGTCACGAAAAAAACAGCTCATACCCCTGCTTTCCGAGCTGGTAGAAAAAGCCATGGAAGCCTAGTGTTCTATCTTATACGTTTGACATAACCATGATATAGCGGTATACTAACCGGCATGAAACGGGAAATACTGCCTGAGTTAAACGCCGAAGATAAAACACTGATGGAAAATATCC
>JAIRXO010000228.1 GCA_031268255.1 Spirochaetaceae bacterium | reverse complement strand
ATTTTCCGGTAATCCTGAATATAGAACCACGCTGATTCGGGAATACCCGTCGAGTCCCGAGGCCCGTATCGCCCAGGATTCAGGCGGCCTCGCCCCGACGGCGCAGTGGCTCCTCTATCCCGGCGGGGAGGCCCCCGTCCAGCCCGCGCCGCCTGTTCAAGCCGCCGTCCCGCCGGCAGCCCAAGCGGCGCCGCCCGTACAGGCCACTCCTTCCGTTGCGGCGGTATCGCCTGAGCGTGCCGGGGAGACCAGTATCGCGGATTCCGGTCCGGTCTTTATCCAGGCCGGGCTTTACGGCAGGCGGGAAAACGCCCAGGCCCAGGCCGACAGGCTCAGGGCTTTCGCCCCTTCAATTATAGAAAGAACGGTAAACGGCAGTCAGTATTGGGCGGTAACCATAGCGCCGGGAAGCGATTACAACCATACCATACTGCGTCTCAAGGACGCGGGCTTTGAGTCTTTCCCGGTATTTTAGGGCTGATTCGCAAGCGGGGTTCAGAATTTAACGACGAAGCTATGGACAAACACGGACAAGAAAAATCCGCTTCAGGTTTGGGGATTCGCGGTCATGGAAATGGCCGCCTCGTGGAGTTCCTGTATGCCCCTGGTACTCAGGCGTACCCGTACCAGGGTAAGTTCGTCGGGCCTGGTTTGACCGGGCCTGGTGCTTCCGGCTTCGCCTGAGCCCCAGCTGACCCGGTACACGTTCCGCTCCGCCCCGGATTCGGGCCTGAGTTCCAGCATTTCGGTATCGCCGAGCATGAAGAAGGCGTAGCGTCCCTTTTGGACCGGGCCGCCTGAATCAAGGCTGTAGTTCCCTGTCTTTTCAAAGGTCATGGTGCCTATATAGCCTGAATATACCGAATCAATGTAGGGGTTTGTTTCGGGGGAGGCCGTTCTTTCGCGCCGCAGTTCCGCGGTTCCGGCCTTTCTGTAGGAGCCGTTCCAGGGATCGCTGACTCCTATTTTGATTCTCACGTCCTCGACCACCCTGAGCCGTATGCCTTCCAGTGATTCAAGCTCGACCTCAAGAAAGCGGGTAAGGGTAACGACCGAAACATTCTGGCTCGAAATATAAAGGCCGTAGCGGGTAGGGCTGGAACTGCGCCAGGAAAACACCTGCTGTATCTGGTCGCCGAAAAATATTATTTCCCTTTTTTCAGGATCAAAATAAATGTACTGCTTCTGGTCCAGGGTTCCGTCGCCGTCTACATAATACCACAGGCCGTCGATGAACTCTTCGAATTTGGCCGCCGAACCCGAGAGGAGTTCCCTGAGCAGGCGCTGTTCTATCTGGGCGCCGGGTATGCGCACCGTGCGCTGCTGTTCGTACAGGCCGCTTGTCTGGTTATAGGCGTAGACGGTTTCTATCTGGTCCATCAAATTCCGGGAAACGGGGTCCCTGCCGTGGGCGGATATGGTAAAGGGTTCGCCCCGGGTATAGCCAAGCTGGTAGGCGCTGGTCCGTTCAAGTTCCCGTATGCTGATGGAGCCGTCCACTTTCAGTTCCGCTATTTTGAGGAAAGGCGCTTCGGAAGGGGTACTGTCCCCGCCGCTCCGGGTTATGGCGGGTTTTTTCCGCAGAACAGTCAGGGTCTGTTCGCCTGAGTTGTTCATGCCCATGATGGCGAGGCATATACTGCGGTCGCCTATCATGTCAAGGGTATACAGATTCAGCGTGCCCTGCCGGGTAAGGGGCGTGGAAAAATCCCATACCCTCCGGTATCCTCCCAGGCTGTCGTCAAAATCCACATAGGCTATGTAGATGGGGCCGTCAATTTCGCTTGGCCTGCGGTAGGCCACAATCTGCTCGTCCAGGGGGTCGCCGTCAAAATTCTGGGTAAGCACCGAAACCAGGCTTTCCCCTTCCCTGAGGGCGATTTTGGCGCTTATGTCGTCCTCGTAGGCCATGCGTTCGGCGTTGCCTCCGGGGTATACCTCGCCTGAGTCAGGGGCCAGGGGCACAATCACCCGGCTCTGGCGTACTTCGCTTTCTTTTTTCGCAAACGGCAGGCGGGGAAAAATGAGGAGGCCCATGATACCGAGGAAGGCCAGGATAAACGCGGTAACGGTGATGATGCCGGATCTTTTGGCGCTCATAGTTTGCTTAACGTAATTTCGACCATGCTCAATACCTGGGCCAGGGTGTCTTCGATTCCCAGTTTACTTTTGAATCCCGCCGCCGTGGCGTGGCCGCCGCCGTTAAAAGTCTGGGCGATTTTTGACACGTTTATCTGTCCCTTTGAACGGAGGGAGCAGCGCACCAGGCCGGTCTCGTTTTCCTTTATTAAAAGGGAAACCAGAACATCCCGGCTTCGCAGGGGAAGGTTGATAAAATTTTCCGCGTCCTCAAAACTGGCGCCGGTGGAACTGAGGTCCTCCTTGCGGAGTATCTGCACGGCCACGCGGCCCCCGGAGTGAATCGCCAGAGTGGACAGCACCTGCTTTTGCAGCAGCAGCGCCCCTTCCGAAGAACTCTCGTACAGGGCCTGGTAGGTATCGTAGGGTTTCGCGCCGGCCTTGACAAGCTGGGCCGCGGCGAGGAACGTAGACTCGGAAGTTTTCATGTACGCGAAAGACCCGGTATCGTACACTATGCCGGCAAAGGCCGCCGCCGCGGCTTCTTTCGCGGGGCTGACCTTAAAGTGGCTGCCTATGCGCAGTATCATCTCCGATGTTGACGCGGCATTGGGGTCTACATAGCCGTCCAGGGATGACAGGGGATTGAGTTCGTGGTGATCTATTATGAGCACGCCCGGCGCGTGGGGGAGGGCTTCTTCGGCTATTTTTCCTATGTTGTATTCGTCAGAGGTATCAAGCATGATGAAGGCCGATTCCCTGGCAAACGCGGCGTGTTTTTCCTGATCCCATATCTCTATGGGATTATCGGG
>JAIRXO010000211.1 GCA_031268255.1 Spirochaetaceae bacterium | reverse complement strand
TAAAAAAGCTGATAAAAACAAAATTCACCATACTGAATCTCGCCGAGGGCGACGATGTAAAGGGCGTTATCGCGTCCTGCGCCGCGTTAGGCTATACGACCTTCCTTGGCGACGCGGTGGTAAAGTGCGTATGTGACGCCCTGGGCTATGCCTGCTATCTTCAGTAAAGCGGCAGTTCCGCCATACAGGCCGCCATCGACGAGGCCCTCCGTATATGTTCGAGCCTCAAACAGGAAAGGGAATTTGCCCGGAGGCTCAGGGCTGTCATTGATTTTGTCCATGACGGCATCATAGCCATCGACGGCTCTGACCGGATAATACTTTTTAACGCCATTGCCGGCAGCCTCCTGGGAGTAAAGCAGGAGGCAATCCAGGGCGCTTCGATTGAGATGCTTGCCGGTCTCCCCTTTATTCAGGACCTCAAATCAGGGGAGCCTATTGTTGACCGTACCTTCAGGCACGGTTCAAGGCTCCTCTCGGTTTCCACCATCCCCGTTTCAATGGAAAATGATTTTTTTGGTTCGGTGCTGATCATAAGGGATGTGCAGGAACTCCAGGCCTATGAGCAGAAACTCCGCGTCGCCCTTTCCGACAAGGGTTTTGTGGCCCGCAGTACCTTTGAATCAATCGTATATAAAAGCGGCGAAATAGCCCACTGTATTTCCATAGCGAAAAAATTCAGCCAGTATAACGCTTCGGTGCTGATTGAAGGGGAGAGCGGGGTGGGGAAGGAGCTTTTTGCCCAGGGGATTCACAACAACGGCATACTCAGGAACGGCCCATTCGTAGCGGTAAACTGCGCGGCCCTTCCCAAGTCCCTTATAGAAAGCGAACTTTTCGGCTATGTGGAAGGAGCCTTTACCGGGAGCCGCAAAGGCGGCAAGGCCGGGTACTTTGAGCTTGCCCACCGGGGCACTCTCTTCCTCGACGAAATCGGCGAACTGCCCCTGGACGTGCAGGCCCAGCTTCTCAGGGTTGTCCAGGAAAAAGAAGTGATGCGCCTGGGGGATACAAAAATTATCCCTGTAGAAGTCAGGCTCATCGCGGCGACCAACAAGAACCTCGTGGACATGGTTCACCAGGGCCTGTTCCGCAAGGACCTGCTTTTCAGAATCAACACCCTTTCCCTGTATATTCCGCCGCTTTCGGAACGGCGGGAGGACATAGAAATTCTCGCGGAACACTTTCTCTCTTATTTTTGCGGCAAGTACAACAAGACCATTGACGGCTTTTCTCCCAAGGCCGCCGCCTGTCTTGTTTCGTTTTCCTATGAGGGGAACGTGCGGGAACTCCGGGGCCTTATAGAACGGGCGGTAATTATTTCCGAGGGAACCATGATACGGCTTCACGATTTGCAGAGCGGGCTCAAGGAGACAAGGGCCCCCGCCGAAGATACCGGAACCATGACAGCCGGGTTTCCCCAGGCCCTTGAGGATATGGAAAGAAATCACATACGCCGGGTATTGGATGAACACAACCGTTCCATGACCAGGACTGCGGAGGCTCTGGGCATAAGCAGGTCAACCCTCTGGCGCAAACTCCATGAACTGGATATATGAGAGCAGCATCGAATTTATCAGGGCGCATTTCCGGCGCCCCGTACCGGCGCGCCGGAAACCGGGCTTTCCGGGGCTCCGCGCTTCCGCGCTCCGGCCTCCTCGGTCTGCCCCTTTGGGACAAGCCCTCCGGGGCAGCCCTGCGGGGGCTTGCTTCGCAACCCCTCCAATCCCTTGCGCGGTCTTGTTCCATGAAACATTTTGTTCCAAAATAGAACATTTTCCTGTTTCATAATAAATCATTATTGTATCGTATACATAGCCGCCGTTGAATTTTCATCATAAAACTATTTTGAGAAAATATTATTTTTGGAGAGAAATAATTTTGGCCCCCAGGGCACACGCTAATTTCTAGTATTACAAGAAATTATGCCGGCCTCGCCCTGCGGGCGCGGGGTCTGTCCCGCGTTTTGCTTTTATCACGGTAATCATGGCTCTTGGCATGATACTTGCTTATGAATCCATCATGGGTTTTAAGTGTACCAGCATACTGGCAGACGACCTCACCGGAGCCAACGATACGGCGATCCAGTTTGTTAATGAGGGACTGTCCTCCCTGGTACTCACCCATACAGGCGGCACAAATTCTTCTTCCTTTGGCAATTACGATGTCATAGCTCTCAATTCGGGAAGCAGGAGCATGAAGGCCCCTGACGCCTACCGCACCGCCCGTGATCTGACAGCCCGTTTCAGAACTACCCTTGACGGCGGCAGGCTGTACAAAAAAGTTGATTCGGTGCTCAGGGGTAATCCCGCCGCCGAACTTTCCGCGGTGATGGACGAGCTGGACATTCCTCTGGCCGTGGTGGCGCCTTCCTTTCCCGCCAATCAGAGCATAGTCAGGCAGGGAAAACTTAACTCAGGTTCCGCCGGAATTGACGCCGTGGATATTTTTTCCCGGGGGATCAAGGGAAAGGCCGGAGGCATCGCCCTCGAAGAAATACGCGGCGGCCCGGCCAGGGCGGCGCGGTATATGCTTGACCGCCACGCGGACGGGGTAAATGTTTTTGTCGCCGACGCGGTTACGGACGATGATCTTGAAATTATTTATCACAGTTCCCTGCTTTTAGACCGGCCCCTTGTTTTATCCGGTTCGGCAGCCCTGGCGCGGCACATGGCAAGGGATATGAGCCGCTCCCGCGCTGGCCGCCTTGTCCGTCCTGAACGTATTCCGTTTTCAGGCGGGCCTGTTCTTGTGGTGGCCGGAACCAGGCAGGCAGAAACCGCGGCGCAGTTGACAACCCTTTCGCGGATCAACTCGTCGCCCATTATACGCTTTAAGACTGAACTTGTCTGCCGGGGCAAAGCCGCCGATGCGGTTCTTGCCGCTTTCAGCGAGGCGTCCCGGATTATGGGGGACAGCGGGGACCTGTGCATAATCGCGGTGGAGAGCATGTTTAAATCAGAAATACCCGCCGGGGATGTGGACCGGCTTGAAGCCGAGTCTCCTGACAGCGCCGCCGCTGTTTCCGCCGCACTGGGCAGCCTGGCGGACAGGCTGCTTGGAACCTTTGGTTTTTCAGTGCTGATAAGTACCGGAGGCGATACGACATTGGGCGTATGCAGAAGCCTTGGCGTTGAAGGCATAGAACCTGTCGCCGAAATCTGTCCGGGAATTCCCCTGGGAAGAATAGTAGGCGGCCCCTATGAAGGCCGCTCCATGGTAACAAAAAGCGGCCGTTTCGGAAATCAGGAATCGCTGCTTGAGATACAGCGTTTCCTGAAATCGGCACAGGATGAATGTATCGCCGAAAGGAAGAAGAAAATCATATGAGTGCATTTTTGCAGTTGCCGCCGCGTGTCCACTTAGGGGCCGGGTCGCTTGAAGAAACCGGTACGGCTATCAAGCGTCTGGAAGCCAGACGGGTTCTTATTTGTACTGATAGTTCATTAAGAAAGTTGGGCATGACAAAGGCCCTTGAGGATTGTATTGCAAAAACCGGGGTTGATATTGAAATAACCGATCAGGTGATGGCAGAACCTTCCATTGAAGATGTGGAAAAAACCCTTGCCTCAGTCCCGGGCGGAAACATAGATCTGCTTATCGGCCTGGGCGGCGGCTCGGTTATGGATACTGCTAAACTCATTTCGGTGCTTTTGGGGGCGCCTTATACGATACAGGATATTCTCAAGAATTCTGCGCCTGCCAGAAAACAGGTTCCCACTCTGATGATACCAACTACCTGCGGTACAGGG
>JAIRXO010000156.1 GCA_031268255.1 Spirochaetaceae bacterium | reverse complement strand
AAGAATGTAAAAATAGAGGAAGAAGTATTGTTAAAATTATAAAACGGCCCAACCGCACATAAAGTGGTCTGCGGTTAAATTCGGAATCACTGTTCTTCCAGCGCCTTGGGCGCGAAGTGTCAGTGGCCGCCTGTTTTCAGGGCCTTTTCTGTTTTGCCCGGCTGTGTTAGCCTTGACCCATGAAAATCGCCAAAAAGAACTTTGGTATGCTTTCCGAGGGGAAAAAGGCCAGGCTCTTCATCCTCAGGGCCGGGGATTTGGAGCTGGTTATGACCAACTATGGGGCTTCCCTGGTGGCCCTCTATGTTCCCGCGTCCCAGAGGCCCCGGGAGGATGTGCTTTTGGGCTACGGAACCCTCTCAGGCTACGCGGCGGACAGATTCTTCTTTGGTTCGACTATAGGGCGCTACGCAAACCGTATTGCCGGCGGAACGTTTACCCTTAACGGCAGGACCTATGTTCTGGATAAAAACAGCGGGAACCATACCCTGCACGGCGGCAGGAGGGGTTTTTCCCACAGGCTCTGGAAGGCCGACAGCTATGAGGAAAAAGACGGGGTTTTTGTCCGTTTTGAAATCTCCAGTCCCGACGGGGACGGGGGCTTTCCCGGCAGGCTTAAAGCCGCGGTGAGCTACGGCCTCTCCAAATCCAATGAACTTATCGTGGACTATTCCGCCGAGGTGGATAAGCCCTGTCCCGTAAGTCTCTCGAACCACGCCTATTTTAACCTTTCAGGAGAGGGAAGGGGGGACATACTTTCCCATGAGGCGCTGTTTTACGCTTCCCGCTATGTGGCGCTTGGCGGGGAGTGTATACCGACCGGGGCGCTTCCCGGCGTTGAGGGCGGACCCTTTGACCTGAGAACCCGCACGGTCATCAAAGACGCCATGGCCCGTTCCCCTGAGATTGCCGGGGGTTTTGACCATTGTTTTGCCGCCGACGGCGAGAGCGGAAAGCTCAGGCCCTTTGCCGAACTCTCCGATCCCCTTTCCCGGCGTAAGATGCGGCTTTTCAGCACCCATCCGGGTTTTCAGTTTTATACCGGCAATTCCATCACGGCGACAGCGGGCAAACCCGGTTCTTTTTACGAAAAACATTCGGGTTTCTGCCTTGAGCCCCAGTTCTTCCCGGATACGCCGAATCAGACCGCTTTTCCGCCCTGCGTATATTCCCCGGAGCGGAAATTTCACGAGCGTTCCCTGTATTCCTTCGATTGGTAATGGAATACGCGAATTTGTCACAACTTGTTGGTTTTCCGCTTGATAATAATTTTGGTTAAGGATAAAATGGTAACATCCGGCGTGCATGAGCAGCCGGAACGCTAAATCAGGGTGAAAAGAGGAGCCTATGGACATCCAACTTCAGGAATTGATCGATAAAATAAAGAAAGACGGAATAGAATCCGCTTCGGAAGAGGCCGTAAAAATAAAAAGACAGGCTGAGGCGGACGCGGGGGGTATTATCAGCGCCGCGAAGAAGGAAGCGGACGCCCTGATCGCCGCGGCAAAAGCGGACGCCGGAAGAGCCGAAAAGGCAGGTATAGCCGCGGTGGAACAGGCTTCCCGTAATCTGGTCCTGGCCTTTAAGGGCGAGATTCAGGGTCTGCTTGATAAACTGGTCCAGAAAGAAACCGGCGCGGCCTATGGCCCCGATACGCTTAAAAACGCCATCCCCGAGGTGGTAAAGGGCTGGGCTTCCGGCGCGGATTCGCTCCAGGTCATTTTGTCCGAAGCCGACCGCGGCGCTCTGGAAAACTTTTTCAGGGATAAACTTTCCGCTGTCCTTAAAGGCGGCGTTGATCTTAAATCTGACCGCAATCTGGGCGGGGGTTTCAGGATAGCCGAAAAGGACGGCAGCGCGTATTACGATTTCTCCGCCGAGGCGGTGGCCGAACTTCTTTCGGCGTACCTCAATCCCCGTCTGGCGGATATTCTCAAGAACGCGGTAAAGGGCAGCTAATGGGCTCCTACTACTATCTGGTAGCGCAGCTTCCGTATCTTATCTACGGACAGGGGGTTCCCATGAGTTCCGGGGCTTTCAGGGCCCTGGCAGGCGAAAAGCTCGCCCTTTCCGACGCGGCTCTGCTGGACTGCTGCGTATTGGACCCCGCCCGCGCGCCGGCCCTTGCGACATCCTCCGTGTTCCTTGACCGCTGGCTCCAGTGGGAACAGGCCCTCCGCCTGAACCTTGCCCGCGGCCGGGCCCAGAAAACGCGGCGTGATTTTCCCTTTGAGGCTCCCCAGCATCCTGTGGACGCCGTAACAGCCGCCAAGGCGGCCCTGTCCCTGGACTCCCCCCTGGAAGCCGAGTTCTTCCTTGACAAGGCGCGGTGGGGGGCCATTGAATCCTTTGAGGGTATTGATTATTTCGGCAGAAACAAGGTATACGCCTATCTTCTAAAGCTGCTCCTTCTGGAGCGGCACGCGCTCTTTGAGGCTGAGGAAGGTTTTGCCGAATATAGAACTATTTACGCTTCCATTATGAACGCGGCGCCCCTGGGGGCCGCCGGTCTGGGGGCAATAAGCACTGAATCGGGAGAAGCGACATGACCGGAACCAAAGGCACAGTGGTCGCCGTCAACGGCAATATGGTAAGCGTCCGTTTTGACGGCGCCGTATCCATGAACGAAGTGGGATATGTAAAGGTTGGGGATAAACGCTTAAAGAGCGAAGTCATCCGTATACGGGGTTCTGTAAGCCAGCTTCAGGTTTTTGAGATAACCAGGGGCATAGCCGTAGGTGATTCCGTGGAATACACCGGGGACCTCCTGTCCGTGGAAGTGGGCCCCGGTCTTTTGGGCCAGGTCTTTGACGGCCTCCAGAATCCCCTGCCAAAACTTGCCGAAGAAACGGGTTATTTTCTTGAACGGGGGGTATATCTTGATCCCCTGCCCGCCAGCCGCGTCTGGGCATTTACCCCTTCGGCAAAACCCGGCGACAGGGTGGAACGGGGCGATACCCTGGGTACGGTTCCCGAGGGGGCCTTTACCCACCGTATCATGGTTCCTTTTGACCGTTACGGAAGCTATACCGTTGTCTCCGTCAAGGGGCCCGGTTCCTATACCATACGGGAAACCATAGCGGAAATAAAAGACGAAAAGGGCAATGTCATTCCCCTTACCATGTCCTTCCGCTGGCCGGTCAAGCGCCCGGTGGATTGTTTTGAGGAAAGGCTCAAGCCTGTGGAACCCATGGTTACCCGGGTGCGGCTCATTGATACCTTCTTCCCCGTAGCCAGGGGAGGAACCTACTGTATACCCGGCCCCTTCGGCGCGGGCAAGACCGTGCTCCAGCAGATCACCAGCCGCCACGCCGATGTTGACATAGTCATCCTCGCGGCCTGCGGCGAGCGGGCAGGCGAAGTTGTGGAAACCCTCAAGGAATTTCCCGAGCTTACCGATCCCCGGACAGGCCGTTCCCTCATGGAGCGGACAGTTATAATCTGCAATACCTCCTCCATGCCGGTAGCGGCCCGCGAGGCGTCGGTGTATACCGCCGTTACCCTGGCGGAGTACTACCGCCAGATGGGGCTCAATGTGCTGCTTCTGGCCGACTCCACAAGCCGCTGGGCCCAGGCCATGCGCGAAATGTCAGGCCGCCTTGAGGAGATACCCGGAGAAGAAGCCTTTCCCGCGTATCTTGAATCAACCATAGCCAGCTTCTACGAACGGGCCGGCATAGTGCGGCTCAGGGACGGCTGCATAGGTTCCGTTACCATAGGCGGCACGGTAAGTCCCGCCGGCGGCAACTTTGAGGAGCCGGTTACCCAGGCCACCCTCAAGGTTGTCGGCGCCTTTCACGGCCTTTCCCGCGAGCGTTCCGACGCCCGTAAATACCCCGCCATACATCCCCTGGATTCATGGTCAAAATATAAAGGCATCATTCCCTCGGAAAAAGTTTCCTTTGCCCACGGCTTTATGCGCCGGGGCAGCGAGGTCGAGCAGATGATGAAGGTAGTAGGCGAGGAGGGGACGAGCATTGACGACTATGTGATCTACCTCAAGGGTGATTTCCTTGACGCCGTTTATTTCCAGCAGAACTCCTTTGACGCGGTTGACGCCGCGGTAAGCCCCGAGCGGCAGGATTATACTTTCACTATTATTCTCGAAATCCTCGGTTCCCGTTTCAGCTTCGGCGACAAGAACGAGGCGAGGAGCTGGTTCAACAGGCTGCGCCAGAGGTTCCTTGACTACAACGGTTCCGAATGGAAGAGCGAGCGTTTTGCCGCTATGGAAAAAGAAATCAGGGCAGCCGTAGCCGAAAAGTCCCAGGGACTGGAGGCGGCTGTGGAAAAGCTCCTGGCGTAGGAAAGCGGGGCGCGCCTCCGTATGGAGACGCATGAAAGAGAACTTTGTTCGAACAGCGGACCGGAGGGACGCATGAAAAAGGTATATAGCAAGATTGAATCCATAGCGGGAAGCGTAATCACCGTCAAGGCGGATGATGTCCGCTACGGCGACCTGGCCGAGGTTGACACCGTCTTTGGGACTTCCCTGGCGGAAATCAACCGCATAGAAGATGATATAGTTTCTCTCCAGGTCTTTGCCGGCGGACGGGGTATTTCCACAGGCGATACGGTACGCTTCCTCGGCCATTCCATGGAAGTGTCCTTTTCGGAAAACCTCCTGGGCAGGGTGTTTAACGGTTCGGGCGTTCCCCGGGACAAGGGGCCGCCGTTACACGAAAACCTCATCACCATAGGCGGGCCTTCGGTTAATCCGGCCCAGCGCATCATACCCAGGCGCATGATACGCACCGGTATTCCCATGATAGACCTCTTCAATACCCTTGTGGTAAGCCAGAAGCTGCCCATATTTTCCGTATCGGGGGAACCTTACAACGAACTTTTGGCCCGCATCGCCATGCAGGCCGAGGTTGATGTCATAGTTCTTGGCGGCATGGGCCTTAAATACGACGATTACCTTTTCTTCAAGGAAACCCTTGAGGGCGGCGGCGCCCTTTCCCGGACGGTGATGTTTATCCATACCGCCAGCGATCCCACGGTAGAATGTATGATGATACCGGATATTTCCCTGGCCGTGGCCGAACAGTTTGCCCTCCAGGGCAAGGACGTGCTGGTACTCCTTACCGACATGACGAACTTTGCCGACGCCATGAAAGAGATTTCCATTACCCAGGAGCAGGTTCCCAGTAACCGCGGCTATCCGGGCGACCTCTACAGCCAGCTTGCCAGCCGCTACGAAAAAGCCGTTGATTTTGATACGGCGGGCTCCATCACCATACTCGGCGTAACCACCATGCCCGGCGACGATGTAACCCACCCTGTCCCCGACAATACCGGCTATATCACCGAGGGCCAGTACTACCTTAAAAACGGGCGCATAGAACCCTTCGGCTCCCTGTCGCGGCTCAAACAGCAGGTCAACGGCAAGACCAGGGCGGACCACCGCGCCCTCATGGACGGTATGATAAAACTCTACGCCGCCTACAAGGACACGCTGGAAAAGAAATCCATGGGCTTTATCATGACCGCCTGGGACGACAAGCTCCTCAAATACGGCGAAACATTTGAAAGGGAAATGATGGACCTTTCGGTAAATATACCGCTGGAACGGGCCCTGGACCTGGGCTGGGAAATCCTCTCCGATTGTTTCAGCCCCGAGGAGACCGGACTCCGTACCGAGCTTCTTGACAAGTTCTGGCCCAATAAAAACCGTTAGCGGTCATCCTGGAGTTGAGGCGTTATGGCGAAGATAAAGCTGACCAAAAACGAGCTTAAAAAACAAAAAGACGCGCTTAAAATGTACCGGCGCTATCTCCCTACCCTGATGTTGAAGAAGCAGCAGCTCCAGGCAGAAATCAGGAGCGTAGAGATACGCATACGCGAACTCATGGACGAAAAAGCAAAGGCCGACGAAACCTTTAAGTCCTGGATAGCCGTTTTTGGCGAAAAAGGAATTTTTACCGCCGGTATTCTTTCCATACGCGGCATCAAGGCGGCCCAGGGCAATATAGCCGGCGTTGCCATACCCATTTTCGAGGACGCCGAATTCGAAAGTTTCCCCTATGACCTTGCCGCAACGCCGCTGTGGCTTGATACGGCGGTGGAACGCATGCGGCGTGTCCTGCTCCTGGACCTCGAAGCCCGGACCCTTGAGGAACAGAGGCGGAGGCTGGACCACGAATTGCGCATAACTACCCAGAGGGTCAATCTGTTTGAGAAAATAAAAATCCCCGAAACCAGGGGAAATATCAAGAAGATACAGGTGTATCTGGGCGACCAGCAGACCTCGGCGGTAGTCCGGGGCAAGATAGCCAAGCGGGGCCTCGCGCGGGCCGCCGGAGGAGCCCTTTCATGATAGTGCCTATGAAAAAAGTCTCCCTGGTGGTCATGGACAAATACCGGGAAGAATCACTGGACCGGCTCCGGGATATGGGTATCCTGCATCTCGAACGGAAAAATATTTCTTCTGAGACCCTGTCAAAGCTCTTGGACAGGAAGGCCAAGACCGATACGGCCCTTGGCATACTCAAGCCCTATGAGGCCGAAGCGAAAAAGGCCCGGGGATCGCTCCGGCAGACCGCCGATGTTGCCGATGCCGGCTATGCCGCCGCGCCCAAAACGCGGGCCGGGGAGGACGCGAAGGCCGATGAGCCTTTTTCTTCCGACGCGGTCAACAGAGCGGAAACGCCCGATACTGTTACCGGACTTATGCGGCTTTCCGAGGAGAAAAAGGCCCTTTACGACAGGCTGTCCGTACTCTCCAAGGAACAGGGCCGCGTAGAAGGGTGGGGGAACTTTAACCCCGGCGATATACGGTATCTGGCGGAAAAAGGCATAGTTTTTTATTTATATGAATTTACCCCAAAGGCTTTCGCCGAACTTCCCGAAGGGGTGCGGTATATAGCCGCCGGCGGGGACAAAGCGGTCATACGCGTTCTGGTCCTTGACGATGAAATTCCCGACGCGGCGCCCTTTGCCCTGCCTGAGAGTTCCCTGTCCGAAATCAACAGCGCCATGGCGGACATTCACGACCGGCTTGCCGATATTGAGAGGCAGTTTGCCGCCCTGTCCGTCCACACCGGGGCGGTGGAGGCCGAGCGGGAAGAACTCCTGTCCCGCATTGAGTTTGAGACGGCCAGGGCGGGCATGGATACCCTCGCGGAGCTTCCTTCCGAATCTTCCGTGGCCTGGATTACCGGCTTTGTGCCCCATGACGAGCTTGGCCTTCTCAAGCGCGCCGCGGCGGAAAACGGCTGGGCTCTGAGCGCCGGTGATCCCGGCCCTGACGATGATGTCCCCACCAAACTCAAAAATAATCCCCTGGCAAGCCTCATCAATCCCCTGACCGATTTCCTTGAGGTTGTACCCGGCTACAACGAAGTGGATATTTCCGGCTGGTTTCTCCTTTTCTTCATAATCTTTTTCGGCATGATATTCGGCGACGCGGGGTACGGGTCCATCATACTGATCGCCGCCGTCGCGGGCATCATAAAGACCGCCAAAAAAGGCGTTCCCCCGGCGATAAAACTCCTTTTGCTCCTGGGCCTGTCAAACTTTACCTGGGGCATGCTTACCTGTTCCTGGTTTGGCATTGAGGATATGTCGCTGCTTCCCGCCCTGTTAAAGAACCTGTCGCTGCCCCTTATTTCCAATGTGAGCGCGTCCCAATCAGCCCAGGGCAAGGCCATGGTCCAGCAGAACCTGATGATATTCTGTTTTTCACTGGCCCTGCTCCAGCTTTCCATAGGGCATATTCTGGCGATACTTAAAACCAGAACCCTCAAAATCCTGGGGGATATAGGCTCCATGTCCATGCTGGCCGGAATGTACTTTATTGTGCTTTCCCTTATAGCCAGCAATGAGTACCGGCGTATTCCCCTTTCCATGCCCGCCGTGTACGTTTTTGCCGCGGGCTTCCTCCTTAACCTTGTCTTTGCCAATTATGACGGCAGCATAGGCCGCTCGATACTGGAAAGCCTTAAAAATTTTATTTCGGTAATACTCGGCATTGCCAACGTGTTTTCCGACATCATGTCCTATATACGGCTCTGGGCTGTGGGACTCGCCGGAGCGGCCATAGCCTCGACGGTAAATTCCATGGCGGGGCCCATGCTGGGGCATTTAATCTTTTTTGTTTTCGGGATCATTCTTTTGGTTTTCGGACACGGGCTCAATATAGTGCTGAATGTCCTTTCGGTACTGGTTCACGGGGTACGTCTTAATACCCTTGAATTTTCGGGTCACGCGGGGCTTACCTGGGCGGGGCACGCGTATAAGCCATTTTCACGGCGGATGAAAAAAACGCCTGACTTGTGAGACAGCCGCGTTGCCGAACAAGTCAATCTTGGTATTGGTAATAATGTGCGGATAAAGGCCGCACTAAATAGGAGTTTTTAGTAACGCTTCGCGTTACTATTCGATAGAACTTGGCGGCTTACGCCGCCTAATATATAGGAGTTAAGCATGAATTTAGGGTTGCTTGGTGCGGGTCTTGTAATGGGTATTTCTGCGATAGGGTCAGGAATCGGTATCGGTATCGCCGGTCAGGCGGTAATCGGCGCGTGGAAAAAATGCTATATAGCGAACAAACCGGCGCCCATGACCCTGCTTGCTTTTGGCGGCGCGCCGCTGACCCAGACCTTCTACGGATTTATACTGGGGCTGCTGTTTATGAAACCCGAGGCCTTGGCAAACCCCGAAAACGGTCTGTTCTACCTTGCCCTCGG
>JAIRXO010000171.1 GCA_031268255.1 Spirochaetaceae bacterium | reverse complement strand
GCGGCGCCTACGCCTTTCCGAATTTAATCATTTGGGGGGTAGGGCGAGACCGGAGGGCTCGACCGTAGGCGGCCCTTCGAGGCACGACGGCATACAGAGGCTTGAATTTGGCCTACGCCGCGCTAATTTATCGGAGGGATGCCATACGCCTTGCTATGGCGCTTTCATCGGGCGGGGGCCCTTCGAGGCACGGCGGCATACTGTGGCCTGAGGTTGGCCTACGCCGTGCCGCATTTTTTCATCAAACCCGCTCATTGAATCGCGGGATTCTATCGGGCGGGCCTACGCCTTGTCGCATTTTTTCATCAAACCCGCTCGCCGGCTCGCGGGATTCTTTTGGGGCGGCGGCCCTTCGAGACGCAATGGCATACAGTGGCTTGAGTTTGGCCTACGCCTTGTCGCATTTTTTCATCAAACCCGCTCATTGAATCGCGGGCGGCTTAATGGCGGGGTAGCGGGAGACTTGCGAAGCAAGGCTCCCGCGTAGGGGGGCGCGTAACAAAAATACGCTACGCATATTTTTGTTTTGGAGTTTGCTCTAGGCAAACTCCCAGGCGGGCGGTGTACTCCAGGCGGCGGTGGGGAAATGCGCCCCCCTTCTAAAATACTAATGGTGTATGCGCAGGGTGAACTGGGTTGTACAGGAGGCGCCGCTTTCGAGGACGAGGGGTTTGCGGGGCATGAAGCAGCTTGACTGGTAGCAGTCCCTGATGGTCCCGCGGATTCTGGAGCGGGTGCGTATGGGGAATATCCAGTAATCGCAGGGGCTTTCGGAGCCGAGGTAAATCACGGCTTCGTTTTTCAGGTCCTGGATTTCGAGGCTGCCGGCCTGCTGTATATCAGCGGCGTCAAGGGAAACGGCATCCTTGGCGCCCTGACGAAGGGTGTAGATTCTCTGGAGGTTTGTATCTTCTCCGGGGAGGGACAAATCAATCGAGGGGATAAACACAAAGTTCTCGGTATGGCCGCCGGTATTGGTCAGCGTATAATCAACGCTGAATACGTCTTTTGTCAGGCGGTAGATTTTTTCGATTTCGACGGCGCCGTAGGGGCCTTTTCCCGGCGGCAGCCTGAAGGCGGCCTCAAGTTTTACCCGGTGCATGGATAGTAGTTCGTAGTTTTCCCCGGCGCAGAAACGGGAGGGGCCGAAGTTTCCTTCCAGCACGTCCTTGAGGGTCGCTTCGGGGGAGATGAGGCGGTCCATAAAGGCGGAGCGGCGGCTGGTGTCGAGGACGGTGTTTTCTTCCACAGAGTCCTCCCTGCGCCGCGAAAGTGTATCAAGGTAGTTCCAGGTTTTGGGAAGGTAATCAAGTTCGAAGAGGGAAGCTCCCCTGGCCTTTACATAGCCGTTGACGTTCCGGCCCTGAAAGAGGAATTCTTTTTCGCCGTCAAGGTCAAAGTCAAAGGCCAGGAGGGACGGGATGAAGGCGCCCTTTTCCCTGGTGATGCGTTCGGCCCCGATGAGGGAGCGGTACACGGCTTTGCGGACGCCGCTTGAGTAAAGGCCGCCGTTCCCCGAATGGCAGAACAGGTCGGCGCCCTGGGCTTTCCAGAGTTCTTCCCGGGCGGTGCGTTTCCGCGATTTATCGCCCCTGAGCTGGTTGATGAGGACTCCGGTGTATATCATTTTTGAATATACGTTGTTTGCCTCGGGGTATTGTATGAGGAAGTTTTTTTCCGTTGTGGCGGGGAAGAAGGCTTTTTTGGACGGTTCTGAATTTTTAAGGCTTCTGCCGGGCGTGGTAAAGACAATGCGTTCCTGCCAACTGTTGAGGGTTTCAAAAAAACACTGCAGGGCAAACTCGTTTGACTCGCCCGGGGCGCTCCGGTAAAACCCTTCGGGAAAAACGCTGACCAGGCCGCCCTGGGATTTGGAAAGTTCTTTGGAAAGCTGGGTAAGGGCCGCCCCGGTTTCCATCTCGGAGAAGGACCGGGAAAGGCGGAGGGACAGGGGAAAGAGGGTTATGAGTTTTCCCTGGTCCTCGCAGATACAGGGGCCGAAAAAATCCTTGAGGCCCGCGTCCTTAAAAAGTTTTTCTTCCGCGAATACATAGTTCATTCCGGCGGTGTTAAGCGGCGCGGCCAGGGCATTGTCCCAGCCCAGGCCCGGTATCCAGCATCCCAGGGGCTTCCTGCCGAACTGTTTCCGTATATAGGTGGTCAGCATCTCAATCTGGCCTATTTTGTCCGAAAGGGAAAGGAGGGGCATCATGGGTTCGTAGAATCCGCCGCCTATGAGTTCTATCTGTTTGCGGGTGATAAGATCGTCAAGGAGCATGATGAATTCGGGATGGTTCCGCTCTATCCAGGAGAGCAGCGTACCCGAATAGTGGAGCGAGGCAGGTATGCCGGGAAACCTGTACAAGGTGGTGACAAAGGGTTTAATTGTTTTTGTATAGGCTTCTTCAAAGTCCTCATGATCCGCGCCATAAGGAATATGGTTATGGGAGCCTAGAATAACGCGTACCGTTCCCGCCATGCGATTTATACCGGAGTCATCATTTTAGACTACTTTTCGGGTTCTGAAAAGGGGGAAGGCTTAAGGCGCGGCGCCGGCTGACTTGCGGCCAATCAGTGCTTCTTTAGAGGAGGCTTACGGGGTCCACGTCCAGTTCCATATAGACCCTGTTGTCCCGTTCGCCTTCAAAGCGTTCCACCGCTGTACGCACCGCTCCGTGAAGGGTGCCCATGCTTTTGCCCCGTATGATGATATGGCGGCGGTAGTTTCCCGCGATGATGCCTATGGGACATTCGGCGGGGCCCAGAATGCCGGCGTCTTTGGGGACGAGTTTTCTCAGATGCGCCGCCATTTTCTCCGCTTCCCTGTTGGTTCTCTCCTGGTCCTTTGATCTGAAGGTAACGCGTATAAGCCGTGAGTGGGGGGGGAAGCCCAGCATTTCCCTCTGGCGTATCTCCTCGCTGAAAAAACCCTCCACGTCCATGGCGCAGGCCCGGGTAATAGTCGGGTCTTTGGGCCGCAGGGTCTGGACAATGACCTTGCCGTCGGGGAAATACCTTCCGGCCCTTCCG
>JAIRXO010000260.1 GCA_031268255.1 Spirochaetaceae bacterium | reverse complement strand
GGTCAGGTCCCACGACAACGGTATTGGCGGCGGGGTGTATTTCCTTTACATACACCGGCTCAAACATTTCGGGGTTTCCATCCGAGGGAAGTCCCGGCAGGTCAAGGCCCCGTCTCTGGCCTATGGTATAGGCGATGATGCCCCGGTGTTCTCCAAGAACCCTGCCGGCGCTGTCAACAAAGGGGCCTTTCTCCGCTGTCCTGCCGGTATAGTTTTGTATAAAGGCGGGGTAATCGCCGCCGGGGACAAAGCATATATCCTGGCTGTCCTGCTTGCCGGCGTTGCCAAAGCCCTGTTCCCCGGCTATGTTCCGCACGTCGTCTTTGGTAAGTTCTCCCAGGGGGAACAGGGTATGGGCAAGTTGTTCCTGGGTGAGGCAGTACAGAAAATAGCTTTGATCCTTTTTTTCGTCCAGGGCTTTTTTAAGGAGAAAGCGGTCCCCGTCTTTTTCTATGCGGGCATAGTGGCCGGTAACGACATAGTCAAAATCAAGCTGCCTGGCCCTGCGGAGGAGGCTTTCAAATTTGATATAACGGTTACAGTCTATGCAGGGATTCGGGGTGAGGCCGTTTTCGTAGGCCCGTATAAAACGGCCTATGACCTCCTCTTTGAATTCGGAAGAAAAGTTAAGCACATAGTGGGCCATGCCTATGCGGGAAGCTACGTTCCGGGCGTCCCGCACATCGCGCAGGGAGCAGCATGAACGGGAGGCCCTTCCGCCTGACGGGGCAAGGCCGTCCGAAGGGGCAAGGTCGTCTGTGCCGAACAGTTTCATGGTAACGCCTATGCAGTCCCAGCCCCTTTCCTTCATAAGCCAGGCGGCGACGGAACTGTCGACCCCGCCCGACATGGCGATGATCGCTTTTTTCATGGCCGGGGGGGACACGGGGGCCTCATGCCCCGGCTCCGGCCATAAAGGCGTTTACCTCCGCCTCGCAGGAACGCATGGCGAGTATGGTTTTTGTTATGAGATCGTCCAGTTCCCAGACGAGTTCAGCCGCGCCCCGTTCTATGACTTCCCGGGAACAGCCGGCGGCAAAATTCTGGGTCTTGTACTTCTTTTTGACCGACTTGAGTTCCAGGTCCTGAACGCTCTTTGAGGGCCGTATGATGGCGCAGGCCCAGATGAGGCCGGTAAGTTCATCGGCGGCAAAGAGGACTTTTTCCATAAGGTGTTCGGGTTTCGCGTCAACGGCGGTAAGGCCCCAGCCGTGACTGCACACGGCATGGATCAAATCCTCAGCCGCGCCTCCTTGACAAAGCAGTTCCCGCGCCTTGACGCAGTGCGCTTCCGGGTACTGTTCAAAATCAATATCGTGGAGGAGGCCCGCGTTGCCCCAGAATTCCTCCTGGGGGCCAAAGCCCAGTTCCCTGGCGTACCACTTCATAACCCCTTCCACAGTCAGGGCGTGCTGAAGGTGAAAGGGGTCTTTGTTGTACTTGGTAAACAGTTCCCACGCTTCCCGGCGGGAAAGCCCTGATTGTAAGGCGCTCATGCCTAATAGTTTTGGGCCCTGATCTGAAAATACCCCTTGGGATGTTTGCAGACCGGGCAGATCTCGGGGGCTTTTTTGCCTATCACGATATGGCCGCAGTTGGCGCACTGCCATATCTGGTCGCCTTCCCGCGAGAATACCACGGCGCTTTCGATGTTGGCGAGGAGCTTTTTGTACCGCTGTTCATGTTCCTTTTCGATGCCGCCCACCAGATCGAAAAGTTTGGCTATGGCGTCAAACCCTTCTTCCCTGGCAGTCTTGGCGAAACCCGCGTACATATCGGTCCATTCGTAGTTTTCCCCTGCCGCCGCGTCTTTAAGATTGACTGTCGTATCGGGCACATTGTCGCCGTGGAGCAGTTTGAACCATATTTTGGCGTGTTCTTTTTCGTTCAGGGCGGTTTCCCTGAAAAGAGCGCCTATCTGGTTGTAGCCTTCTTTTTCGGCCTTTGACGCATAGTACAGATATTTGGTATGGGCCTGGGATTCTCCTGAAAAAGCGGCTTTAAGATTAGCCTCGGTCTTTGATCCTGATAGTTCTTTCATGCAAAACCTCCTGCGAAATAACGGCGTTGCCCGGAACCGCGGTTCACGGACGAAGGGCGGAACGGGCCTCCCTTCCCTGTAAGAATACCCCCAAACAGGAAAAAATGCCACCTGAAATTACCGCGATTCTGAATTCGCAGCCGCCTACATATCCTCCAGGTTATAGGGGGTTTCCTGGTACACATAGTTAAGCCAGTTTGAAAAAAAGAGATGGGCATGGGCCCGCCAGCGCACCACAGGCGGCATGCCCGGATCATCGCCGGGGTAGTAGTTGCGGGGTATGGCTATGGGAAGCCCCCTGGACAAATCCCGCCGGTATTCCTGGTCCAGACTCAGGCTGTCATATTCAAGATGGCCGGTAACGTAGATTTCCCTGCCCTCCCGGGCGGTGGCAATAAAGACACCGGTTTCGGGGGATTCGGACTCTATGGTCAGCGCCGGATGGGCGGCTATGGCATCCCGGTCACTGGATGTATGCCGGGACTGGGGGGCAAGGAATTCGTCGTCAAAACCCCGGAACAATGTAGTGTTCCGCTCGTTGACCCTGTGGGGAAAAACGCCGAAGAGCTTGGCGGAAAGTTCCCCCTTGGGAATTCCGTAGCGCCGGTAAAGCCCCGCCTGGGCGCCCCAGCATATATGCAGGGTGGACCAGACCCTGGCCGCCGAATAATCAAGCACCGCGGCCAGTTCGTTCCAGTAATCAACATCCTCAAAGGGAAGGGTTTCTACCGGAGCGCCGGTAATGATGAGCCCGTCGAAACGCCGGCCCGATTCTATAATATAGTCCGAATCCAGATAGAAGCGGTCAAGATGACCGGGCGGGGCATTGCGGGATTCGTGGCTCCCCATGCGGAGAAAGGCAATATCCACCTGAAGAGGCGTATTGCCCAGAAGCCGCAGAAGCTGAATCTCCGTATCAAGAGTGGTGGGCATAAGATTGACAATGCCGACCTTGAGGGGTCTGATGTCCTGATGTTCCGCCCTGACCTCGGTGATGACAAAAACATTTTCTTCCCTGAGCGCGTTATAAGCGGGCAAAGCCGCGGGAATTTTGATAGGCATATCCAGAGGATGCACAAAAACCAGGATAAAAGCAACACGGGGAGGACCTATGAAGGGGGGCGCATTTCCACACTGCCGCCCGCCGTTGCCGCCCTCATCGTCGCGCCCGC
>JAIRXO010000051.1 GCA_031268255.1 Spirochaetaceae bacterium | reverse complement strand
TATTATTTTTGAGAATACACTATTAGCATCTAAGGTTTTTTCTACTAAATCAAGGTGCTGTTGGGCTGTCATTGTTTAGCCTCTGCCGGTAGACCCAACCAAGCCAAGCATATACATATTCAACTTTCAATTCAAGTGATTGCACTAATTTTAAATACTGCTTTCTTTTGAAATCACAAGTTTGCAGTTTTTCATCAACAAAACCTGCTTTTGCCGGAGATTTTTGAATAGTATAGCCCCTTATGCCCCTTAAAAGGTCACTAAAATTGACTTTTTTCTCAAAATTTAGCCCTGTAAGCGTATTTGCCCCGCCTTTGCCCTTTTCAATCATGCCTTGTATGGTATATTTTTTTTGAGAAATTGTCAAGGCATGGCATATAACGCTTTGAGTCGTGGTCATCCCAAATCTTCCCTTGCCTTTCCCCTCCCCATCCCCTACACTATCAGGGTGAATATCATTCTCTTCGAGGCCGGAGAAATCGGAGCGCCCCTGTCCCGCAGGGACGAGAGGGCTGTACACCTCCTCAAGGTGCTGCATAAAAAGCCGGGCGATGTGTTTGACGCCGGCGTACTCGGCGGGCAGACCGGCGCCGGGTATATAGAAGCGGTTGGCAGGGACGGTTCGGTCAGGTACACCCTGGACCTGCAAAACGATCCTCCGCCCCGCCATCCCCTCCGTCTCGCCGTCGGTTTTCCAAGGCCCATACAGCTCCGCCGCATACTCAGGGACCTTTCAAACCTTGGCATAGAGGCCATAGACCTTTTGGGAACCGATCTGGGAGAAAAGAGCTACCGGGATACCAGGCTCCTTGATGACGGCGGGGCGCGGCAGGCCCTTATAGAAGGGGCGGTTCAGGCCAGGGATACGGGGCTTCCCGGCCTCGCCGCCTTTTCCAGTCTTGATGAATGGCTGCGCTATATGCCCTGGTCAAAAAACTCAGGAACAGCCTGGTCGCCCCTGCCCCTGCTCATCGCCCCCGACAATGTACGCCCCGAAGGTTCCATGACCCGGCTTGGCGCGGCAAAGCGGCCCATAGTGCTTGCCCTGGGCTGTGAACGCGGCTGGTCCGACCGGGAACGGGACCTTCTTGAGGGAGCGGGCTTTTTGCGGCTTTCCCTGGGAGACCGGGCGCTCAAGACAGAGACTGCCTGCATAGCCGCCGTGGTGCTGGCACTGGAAAAAACAGGCTGTCTCGGGTAATATTTCAAGCTGGAGTATACCCATGAATCAGGATCAGGTCAAAAAACTCCTCCTCTTCGTCGAGGACGCCCCCATGGATTTTTCGGTGATCTTTTCGGGGAAGAAAAGCAAAAAGGTCAACGGCCTCTATAAGGTTGAAAGCCGGGAGATACTGCTTCACAACAGGAATTTCTCTCCTGACGAAGAAAACCTGCTCATCTATACGGCCATACACGAGTACGCCCATCACCTCCATGCCTGTTCAAAAAAGGGAACGCTCCCCCAGCGGGCGCACAACCACGAATTCTGGGGGATTTTTCACGCCCTCCTTGAGAAGGCCGAAACCAAGGGCGTCTACCGCAATATCTTTTCGGATTCGCCTGAACTGACCAAACTTACCGGAGAAATACGCGAAAAATTCCTTGCCCAAAACGGCGGGCTGGTAAAAGCCCTTGGACAGGCCCTGATCAAGGCCAATGAACTCTGCGACGCCCTGGGCGCCCGCTTTGACGACTACATAGACCGGGTACTCTGCATACCCCGCGCCGCCGCCAGGGTGGCCATGAAGATGTTTCAGTACAAGCTCAACCCCCAGGTGGGCCCCGACAACATGAAATTCCTCGCCGGTATCAAGGATGAAGAAAAGCGCCTTGCCGCCGAACACGCCCTGCTTTCAGGCAAAAGCCCCGACTCGGTCCGCGAAGCCCTCAAAAAACCCCCGGACGAGGATCCCCGGGACCAGCTCGAAAAAGAAAGGGCGCGCCTTACCCGTACCATAGACACCCTTAAAAAGCGGCTCGGCGAAGTCGAAAGGGAACTAAAAGAACTGTAAGCCTTCCGGTCCCGGCTCTGGGGAAAAGATTAAATTCTGCCGATACTGTAAGAACCATGGTAATACACAGAACACTTCTTTTCCTCTGGGGTTTTATGCTTTTCCCCGCCCTGCTGGGAGGACAAAGCCTTTTGGCCCCCGGAACCGGCGAGGTTTCCGCCCCACAGCGGCGGACATTCCCTTCAATCTATTTTCAGGAATTTTTCGAGGCAAGCAGGGAACAGGAAAAGGCCCTCCCCTATTGGGCGCCGACAGAAACCGAGCTTGCGCTTGTAACCAACAGGATCGAAGATGAAAGGTCCCTGCTCCTTAATCAGGACATACTGGCTTTTTACGGCCATCCCCTGTCCCGGCGCATGGGCATACTGGGGCTCTATCCTCTTGAAGAACTGGACAGGCGGCTCTCAGACCTGGCCAATGAATACCAGGAACTCAACAACGGCAGGGGCATCAAGAAAGCCTTTTATATAATCTACGGAACCGTCTGGCCCGAGGGACAAATAGGCATACTCAACGAAACCGTGCTTCAAACGTACATCCAGTACGCCCTTGACCACGACATACTCATCTTCCTGGACCATCAGATAGGCCGCTACGATGTCATTGATTCCCTCAAAAGAATGTTCCCCTATCTGCGTTACCCCAATGTGCATCTTGCCCTTGATCCTGAATGGCGCACTCAAAAGCCCATGGAAGAAATAGGCAGCGTCAGCGCAGCCGAAATCAACGAAGCCCAGAGGGTCATGGAAGAATATATCAAGGAACACAAGATACCCGGCGAGCGCATGCTGGTCATTCACCAGTTCAACTGGAGAATGATACGGAACCGCGAACAAGTACGCGGCGATTTTGAGAAAGTCAGGCTGGTACACTGCGCCGACGGTTTCGGAAGCCCGTCCATAAAGAGATCGTCCTATGCGTATAACGCCAGGGCGGCCAATATACCGGTCAAGGGCTTCAAGCTCTTTTACAACCTCGGCACCCCCGGCGCGGGGTATGACGACCCGCTTTTACGGCCCCAGGAAGTCCTCTCCCTGGAACCCAGGCCCTACATCATCATGTACCAGTAAAACGCCCGGTAAGGCTACGCCCATTTAATCAGACCGGCCTTGTAGGGGCTTACCAGGCCTTCGTGCTTGGGAAGTATGCGCACCGTATGACCCTGACGGCCGGTATCCTCACATTCTATACGAACCTGGAAACGGTATACGCTCCCCTCGTTTCCTACGCTCTTCATCTCTGCCCGCCGGGGGTTTTCTATGGATGAACCCTGATTGGAAACCGTCCCATGGAAAAGTTCAACCCTCAGTTCATCTGGATTGAGGCCCGCGAGTTCTATGGAAGCGGTTACGGTAAGGGCGTCTCCCCGGTGCATCACCGGTCTGGCGTTGGACTCGACCCGGTTGATGCGGAGGCTGCCCCAGGCGTTTCTGAGTTTCTGCATGTACGCCGCTACGGATTTGGCTTCGGAAAAATCGTCCTTGGCCATGCGCCGGTAATTTTTAAGGGCCGGAAAGTAGAACTGGTTTGAATAATCCATGAGCATGCGGTGGCTGGACATGGACTGGCCTATCTCCCGCATACAGGTTTTCATGCGCCTGATCCATTCCCTGGGGAGACCGTCCCTGCCCCGCTGGTAAAACAGGGGGATTATATCCCGCTCCAAAAGGTCGTAGAGGGCCTTGCTCTCTATCTCGTCCTGGAGCTGGGTATCTTCGTATCGCTCGCCCTGGCCTATGGCCCAGCCCACATTGGGGTTGTAGGCCTCATCCCACCAGCCGTCCAGTATCGAACAGTTGAGGACGCCGTTCATCGAGGCTTTCATGCCGCTGGTCCCTGATGCTTCCATGGGCCGGCGGGGCGTGTTGAGCCACACATCGGCGCCGCCTGTCAGATAACGGGCAACGGTAATATCGTAGTTTTCGATAAAAACAATGCGGCTTGTAACATCGTACTTGTCGGCAAAATGAATAATCTCCCGTATCAATTCCTTGCCGGGCATGTCCATGGGGTGGGCCTTTCCGGCAAAAATAAGCTGCACGGGCCGGTCATTATCCCGCACCAGGCGGAGCAGCCGTTCAGGGTCCCTTAAAAGAAGGTTGCCCCGCTTGTAGGTGGCAAAACGGCGGGCAAAGGCCAGGGTCAGGGCATAGGGCGACAGTGCGTCCTCGGCCTGCTGAATACGCCGCTCCACGGCGCCGGTGCGCTGGTAGTGCTGCCTGATGCGGTCCCGGGCAAAGGCCACAAGCCGTTCCCGCCGCCTTTCGTGGGTGCGCCACAGTTCCTCATCGGAGATGCGGTCCATGCGGTCCCATATCGCTAAATCCGTAGGCTCCTCGTCAAAATGGGGCCCGAAGTAACGGTCAAGAAGATCCGTCATATTGCTGGACACCCAGGTGCGGGGATGAACGCCGTTTGTTACATGGCTTATGGGCACTTCCTCCAGGGGCAGCCCGGGCCACAGGTCCTTCCACATTACCCGGGACACCTTGCCATGAAGCCTCGCCACGCCGTTGGCATAGGCCGCCAGCTTGAGGGCCAGAACCGTCATGCAGTACGTCTCATGGTCATCGTCAGGCCGTACACGGCCAAGACCCAAAAATTCTTTCCAGGATATGCCCAGTGTCTGGGGCCAGGAATTGAAATACTTCTCCATAAGGGTTATGTCAAAGCGTTCATTTCCCGCGGGAACCGGTGTATGGGTGGTAAAGATATTCGTCGGCCACACCGCCTCCTGGGCTTCGGCAAAACTAAAGCCCCTTTCCTGGATGAATTCCCGTATGCGCTCAAGGCCAAGAAAGGCCGAATGTCCCTCGTTCATGTGGGTAGCGCCGGGGTTAATCTCAAGGGCCCTCAGCGCCCTGATGCCGCCTATGCCAAGCAGAATCTCCTGCCTGATACGGGTCTCCTTGTCCCCGCCGTACAGGGCGGCGGTTACGTTCCGTATCTCGGGAGTGTTCTCTTCGATATTTGTGTCCAGAAGATAGAGACTCGCCCTCCCCACCTTGGCTTCCCATATCCGGGCAAAAACCTCCTGACCCGCCATATCCACCGAAATCCTTAAAGGATTGCCCGCCTTGTCAACCTTGAGTTCCACCGGCATATTATGCCAGTCGTTCTCGGGATAACTTTCCTGCTGGAACCCGTCGGCGTTAAGGTACTGGCTAAAATACCCCTGACGGTACAGCAGCCCTACCCCGACCAGGGGCAGGCCCATATCCGAAGAGGTTTTCATGTGATCCCCGGACAGAATCCCCAGGCCGCCTGAATAAATAGGCAGAGACACATCCATCCCGTATTCCATGGAAAAATAGGCCACCACATCCTTTTTGGCGCCCCGGTACCAGGTTTCTCCCTTTCTGTACTTCTGGAAACGGCCGTACACTTCATTCATGGCCGCCAGGTAGGAATCATCCTTGGCGGCTTTTTCCAGCCGGTCCTGGCTTACCATGCCCAAAGTCCTGATAGGGTTCTGCTGGGACTTGAGCCACGCGTCATAGTCCAGACGTATAAAAAGCTGGACCGCGTCAAAATTCCAGGAAAGACACAAATTCCGGGCAATTTCCTCAAGAGGCTTCAGGGAAGCCGGAAGTTTCGGTTTAACGGTATAGGTGGATATGTTCATAAAACAAGACTAGTCTCTAACAGCCCCTTTTGTCTATGGCCTGTACTCAAAAAACGCGGAACTAACGCAGCCTGAACCGCTGGGAAAGTTCCTTGAGGTGGCTGCCGATAAAAAGGGCGCTGTAGGCGCTGATGATGATTCCTATGGTGACACCCATGGGAATCATCAGTGACAATCCTGACGCGGCGGAAAGTTCCGTAAAATCAAAGCAGAAAAAAACTGAAACCAGGGAGACTACAATGACGCATCCGGCTACGACCCAGCGGCGGAAGGAGAGAACCTCGGCGCCGCCTGAGGCAGTGTCGGGTGTCTCCCCGGATTCGGCAAGAATATCCCCCATGACCGCGCCGCTTATATCGGGCAGCTCAAAGCCGCCGATGGTAAGAGCGGGGTCCTGGCAGGAGGCTGAAAGCAGGTCCCGGCCAAGCTGCCAGCGGCGCAGCTCTCTGGCACAGCGGGGGCAGAAGAAAATATGCGCGTCGATGAGGAGGCGCCTCAAAAAAGAAACATCCTCATCCCCGTCATGTTCTATAACCCAATTAACAATATCGCCACAGCGCATCCTGTCCTCCGCTTATGATTCCCACAGATCCCCCAGCACTTCCTGAAGGAGCTTCTTTGCCCGAAATACATGAGACTTTATGGTATTCACCGGGTATCCGGTTACCGTCTCAATCTCCTGATACGAACGGTCATAGAAGAAAAACAGATCGACGCAGATACGGTACCGTTCAGGCAGATCCTCTACCGCCTTCTTTACCGCCTCCCGGACGGATACAAGCATGGTCCGCTTTTCGGGAGTGTCAAAATCCGGGACCGCGTCCTCCTCGGCAAGGCTCCGGTACTCCTTCCTTCGTTTTATTCCGTTGACGCCCGTGTTATAGGCGATACGGTACAGCCAGGTCGAAAAACGGGAACCGCCCCTGAACTGGGCGAGGTTCCTGAACACCTTGAGGAATACCTCCTGGGAAAAATCAGAGGCATCTTCCCGGTTATGAAAAAAACTCATGCCCATGCTGAATACCGCTTTCTCATAACGCAGCACCAGCAGGCGGAATACCCCAACATCGCCTGAGAGAACGTCCCCTATGATCAAAAGATCATCGGCTTCTTCCTCCCGCTTCATGAAGTCCTGTCGCCGCGTTTCATCCTGTAAAATGCGATCAGGGCGGCTCCTATTGCAAGCGGGATAATGCCGCCCAAAAGCGCCAGGTCCAAACCCCGGAACGCCGCGAGGAACACCGAAATAG
Source organism: Spirochaetaceae bacterium (assembly GCA_031268255.1). Taxonomy (GTDB): domain Bacteria; phylum Spirochaetota; class Spirochaetia; order Treponematales; family Breznakiellaceae; genus JAIRTD01. The sequence continues at coordinate 3,700 of JAIRXO010000051.1, read as the reverse complement.
TGGTTCCCACGCATACCAAAAGCAGCCCCGAAAGGAGACTAAAGGAAAGCAGATCAAAATCAGGGCGGCTGTACTGCCCGGCTTTGATGAGCAGCACCTTCCGCCGGTGATTCCACAGAAGATAAAAGAACACAACCACAGAACCCATCACGATACCCACAATGGGAATCAACGCTATGATGATCTGGGCGGCCATTGACTTGATCTGATCCATACACGGACAACCTTTTGCCGAAAAGCGGCTCTATCAAGTGTACCGCAAAACAAGGCCGCAGGTCCATATTCCAAAGGCGAAATGGCGCCGGTAAAATCTCCCAGGGGTCCTGTCAGGGGGTAAAAGACCCTCTTAGTATTTAGACCCGGGACAGGGGAAAAAGTTGCTTATTTGAAAATCACTTCACTCTATTATCATAAATTCGTTGAAGTAGAGGAGTTCTATGCTTCCCAGGCGGAGGCCGGCATTGTAGCGGCGCAGCAGTTCCGCCTTGATTTCGCTTTCTTTAAGACGGGCGAGATCCCCGGCGGTGAGGGAGGCAAAATATTCCACGGCTGTCCGGCGAAAATCCCCTACCTTGGCGGACAGTTCCTCGGCAAAAAAGCGGTCGCCCGGATCGTAGGGAAAGGTAAGCGAAAGTATTACCGCGGCGGGAGCATCGCCTCCGGTCGCGGCCCTGATTCTGTCTATGCCGGTAAAAACTTTCTCCCCGGAAACAGCCGGGAACCCGGCCTCCTTCGGCGCCGTCCCCCTGCCCGGCCCCCGCAGCAGGGCGTACACAGTGCCGCAGACGATACAGAGCCCCAAAAGGACAACCAGGACGAGCAGTACCCGGTACACAACAGGAAGAACGCCTTGTGCTTTTTTCATACCAGCCGCCTGATTATACCAGAAAAAGGCGCGAAAAACAATGCGGCCCTTTTCATTTATCATGGTTTTGCCAATAATGAAAGAGGAGGATATGTATGCTCATTCATCAGAACCAGCGAAATGTTGAATACAGAGAAAAACCGAGAAACGGCGAAGGGATGGTCACCTTTAGCCATTTTGTGGATGAAACAAAGGAACAGCATCTAAAGCTCCTCGCGGAACTGACCCTGCCGCCCGGCGCGTCCATAGGGCCTCATCAGCACGACAAAGAGACCGAATATTTTATTTTCCTTGAAGGAAACGGCGTGGTAAACGACAACGGAACAGAAGTTCCGGTCAAAAAAGGCGATGTCGCGGTTACCGGAAACGGGAACTATCACAGCGTGAAAAACACCGGGACCGTTCCCCTGGTGCTTCACGCGGTCATAATCCTTCATTGATATGTGCGGCATAGTCGGCTATATAGGCGTCAGAGAGGCGACGCCGGTGCTCCTTAAAGGGCTTAAAAAACTTGAATACCGGGGCTATGATTCGGCGGGCATAGCGGTACTCGGCGGCAGGGGGCTTGAAGTCTGCAAGACCAAGGGCGCCCTTAAAAATCTCGAAGAAAAAGTGGCCGCCCTTTTACCGCGGGCAGACGGCAATCCCCAGGAGGCGCGTTTCAGCGGTACCATGGGCATAGGCCATACCCGCTGGGCCACCCACGGCGAACCGTCGGATATCAATTCCCACCCCCATACCGACATATCAGGAAAAATCGCCGTGGTCCATAACGGCATTATCGAAAACCACGGAAAAATCAAAGAGTGGCTTTCGGGACGGGGCGTGACTTTCCGCAGCGAAACCGACACCGAAGTCATTGCCCACCTTATCAACTATTACTACTCCGGCGACATTCTCGCGGCAGTCCGGGAGGCGCTCAAACGCCTCGAAGGTTCCTATGCCCTGGGCATCATCTGCGAAAACGACAGAGACCACCTCATCGCGGTACGCAAGGAAAGCCCCCTGGTCATAGGCCGGGGCCAGGGCGAAAACCTGATAGCCTCTGATGTGCCGGCCCTGCTTGAATACACCAGGGAAGTCTACTATCTGGACGACAGGGAAATAGCGTTTCTTTCCCGGGACAGCGTCGAATTCTACAATGAAGAAGGCGAAAGGATACACAAAACGCTCTCCCATATTGACTGGGACGCGGCCGCCGCGGAAAAAGGCGGCTACGAGCATTTCATGCTCAAGGAAATCAACGAGCAGCCAAAGGCCCTCACCGACACCCTGCGCCCCCGCGTCATCCCGGCCGGGAACGATGGACATTCACTGAGGAGCGTTAATCTTGCGGAAATCGGATTTGACAGCTCCTGGGCAAAGGCAGGACGGGTGGTCATCTGCGCCTGCGGCACCGCCTGGCACGCCTCCATGGTCGGCAAATACGCCTTTGAACATTTTGCCCGCATACCCGCGGACGCGGAAATCGCCTCGGAATACCGGTACAGAAATCCCATCTTCGACCCCCATGACATTTTTATCATCATAAGCCAGTCAGGAGAAACCGCCGACACCCTGGCCGCCCTGAGACTGGCGAAAAAAAACGGCGGACGCATCATCGCCATAACCAATGTAGTCGGTTCCACCCTTGCACGGGAGGCCGACCTGGTCATGTATACCTGGGCCGGACCCGAAATCGCCGTCGCGTCAACCAAAGCCTTTACCACCCAGCTCATGTGCGTTTACCTCATCGCCCTCCAGTTCGGATACCTCAGGGGAAAACTCAGCCGCGAAGAACTTGACTTCTACATAGCCGCCCTTGAAAAAATCCCCGCCCAGGCCCAGGCCGTGCTTACAAATAAGGAAACCATACAACGCTTCGCGTCATTGTGCTTTAATAAATCAAAAGTGTTTTTTATAGGAAGACTTTTTGATTACGCGGTAAGCCTTGAGAGCGCCCTCAAACTCAAGGAAATCAGCTATACCCATTCCGAAGCCTTTGCCGCCGGGGAACTCAAACACGGACCCATAGCCCTGGCCGACGAATCCACCCTGGTAACGGCCCTGTGTACCCAGGAAGCCCTCTTTGACAAAATGGATTCAAACATCAAAGAAGTAAAAGCCCGCAAAGCCTCAACCGCGGTAATCACCTATGAAGACGTTCACCACTTTGACCAGACCGCCGGCGCCGTATTCCGCATACCCCGCACACCGGACTGCTTTACACCCATGCTAACCGTGATTCCCTGCCAGCTCTACGCCTACTACTGTTCGGTACTGCGCGGCAACGATCCCGACAAACCTCGGAACCTCGCCAAGTCGGTAACCGTGGAATGAAACCACGGACCACACAAACCACACGGACGTTAGGGCTAGGCAACAGAAATTTTACCACGAAGTCGCAGAAGGAAAGCAAACTTTTTAGATTTAAATGTCTGTGATGTCCGTGTCGTCCGTGGTAAATATTCTTGAAGAAGAATATCCTCCGCTGATAAAAAAATTAAGCGGGATAATATCAGAAAACGATCTAAAAAAACTTTCCAAGGATGATGACAGGGTAAAATACATTCTAAGGGAAAAAGCATGAACAAAAAATTATTTGTGGATTCGGATATTATATTGGATTTATTGGCAGAAAGGCCGCTGTTTTATGACGATGCCGCAAAAATATTTAGCTGGGCATATAAAAACAAAATTGAATTATATACTACGGCAGTTGTATTGGCCAATGTTTTCTATATCTTACGGAAAGTGAACGGAAATGAAAAATCGAAGGGACAGATAAAAGATTTACGATTATTGGTAAAAATTTTACCCATCAATGAGAATACTGTTGACATGGCATTAAGTTCA
>JAIRXO010000138.1 GCA_031268255.1 Spirochaetaceae bacterium | reverse complement strand
GAAGAATATTTTTCCTTTGTAAACGGCCAGTTTACCTCCGACGGCGGAACCCATCTTTCAGCCTTTAAGGAAGGCTTCCTCAAGGGCATACAGGCCTACTTCAGGAAGGACTACCGCAGCGAGGACATCAGGGAAGGCGCCCTTGCCGCCGTGGCGGTAAAACTTAAAAATCCCGTCTTTGAAAGCCAGACAAAAAACAAGCTGGGGAATTCGGATATCAGAACCTGGGTGGTTCAGAAAACCAGGGAAGCGGTAGAGGACTGGCTTCACAAGAACGTGGAGGCAGGCAAGAAACTGGAACTTAAAATCATCGCCAACGAAAAACTCAGGACAGAACTTAACACCGTCAAGAAGGAAGCCAGGGAGGCGGCAAAAAAAATCGCCCTCAAGATACCCAAGCTCAAGGACTGCAAGTACCACCTTGAGGACGGCAAAGACGGCAATGAGTCAACGATTTTTATAACCGAAGGAGATTCGGCCTCCGGTTCCATGGTGTCAAGCCGCGATGTCATGACCCAGGCCATTTTTGCCCTCAGGGGCAAGGTCGAGAACATGTTCGGCAAAAAACGGGCCGCCATCTACAAGAATGAGGAATTATACAACATGATGATGGCTCTGGGCATAGAAAATGATGTGTCGGGCCTCCGCTATGCCCGCATAGTCATTGCCACCGACGCGGACTTTGACGGCTTTCATATCAGGAACCTTCTGCTTACGTTTTTTCTCTCGTATTTTGAAGAGCTTGTAACAGGCGGAAAAGTTTTCATACTTGAGACCCCCCTTTTCAGGGTGCGGACAAAAAAGGAAACCAGGTATTGCTACAACGAGCGGGAAAGGGACGACGCGGTAAAGGCCCTGGGCTCCCAGAGCGAAGTAACCCGCTTTAAGGGCCTGGGAGAAATAAACCCCAAAGAATTCGGCCAGTTTATCGGCGAGGATATACGCCTTGTGCCGGTGTCCATAAACGCACTCAAGGCGGTTCCCCAGGTTCTTAATTTTTACATGGGAAAAAACACCCCTGAGCGCCGGGACTATATCATGAAGAACCTCATGAGCGACGCCGGGTGATACGATGGCATACATTAAGAATCTTTTTGACAGAAACTTTCTTGAATACGCTTCCTACGTTATCAGGGACAGGGCCATTCCCGATCTTGAGGACGGCCTGAAGCCGGTACAGCGGCGCATACTCCATTCGCTGTTTGAGATGGATGACGGTAAATTCCACAAGGTCGCCAATGTGGTGGGCCACTGCATGAAGTACCATCCCCACGGCGACGCTTCCATAGGGTCCGCCCTGGTGGTATTGGCCAATAAAGATTACTTCATCGACAGGCAGGGGAATTTCGGCAATATACTTACCGGCGACGAAGCGTCGGCGGCGCGCTATATTGAATGCCGGGCCACGCCCCTGTCAAAGGAAATTTTTTACCATCCCAAACTTGTTCCCATGGTGGATTCCTATGACGGCAGGAACAGGGAGCCGGTACTCTTCCCGGCAAAAATTCCCGTGGTCCTGGTCATGGGCGCCGAAGGCATTGCTGTCGGCATGTCAACCAAAATACTGCCCCACAATTTTGTGGAAGTCCTTGAGGCCGAAAAGGCCTGCCTTATGGGCAAAAAATTCCAGCTCTACCCGGATTTTCCCACCGGCGGCATGGTGGATGTATCCGATTACCGGGACGGAAACGGCAGGGTTCTGGTACGGGCAAAGATAGACACGTCGGACCCCAAGCGGGTGGTCATACGGGAACTGCCCTACGGCTCGACCACCGAGAGCCTTATCAACAGCATAGAAAACGCCGCCAAGGCGGGGCGCATCAAGATACAGTCCCTCAATGACTTTACCACCGAAAGCGCCGAAATCGAGGTAAAACTTGCCAGGGGAGTCTACGCCGGAGAAACGGTCGATGCCCTGTACGCCTTTACCGAATGTGAGCAGTCCATCTCGGTGAACCTCCTGGTGATACAGGACGGACTCCCCCGGGTAATGACCATCACCGAGATCATCAAGCACCACGCCAAACAACTGGTGCGGATTCTTACCAAAGAGCTTGAATTAGAAAAAAAGGAACTCCTTGACAAGCTCCACCTCCGGGGCCTGGAACGGATTTTTATCGAGGAACGCATTTACAAGGCAATCGAAAAGATGAAAACCGCCAAAGGCGTCCAGGACGCGGTCATCGCGGGCTTCAAGCCTTTTGCCAAGGAAGTGGGACCGCGGGGAGTAAGTGCCGACGATGTTGAACACCTCCTCAAGATTCCCATACGCCGCATATCCCTCTATGACATTAACAAGGCCAGGGAGGAGATGCGGGAAATCCAGGCCCGGATCAAGGAGATAAACAGCCACCTGAAAAACATAACAGCCTATGCCGTTTCGTTTCTTGACAGAATCATTGATAAAGTAAAAGCCAGCGCCGAACTGGGCAAGGGCGCAAGGAAAACCAGGGTCGGAACCTTCGACAAAGTTGATGTAAAGGAAGTGGTCAAGAAAGATATGGAACTCAGGTATGACGGCAAGACCGGCTATTTGGGCACTTCCGTTCAGGGCATGACCGTGGCCGAAGTGTCGCCCTTTGACCGCATACTCACCGTAAAGAAAGACGGAACCTATATGGTAACCGATCTCCCTGACAAGGCGTTTATAGGAACAGGCGCGTGGTGGGCCGGCGTCGCCGACAAGGAAGAACTTTCCGCTACGGTGTTTACCGTAATTTACAAAGACGGTGAAACCGGCTGTCCCTATATCAAACGCTGCGTCATTGAGGGCTGGATTATGAACAAGGAATATTCCCTGGCCCCCGAAGGCAGCGAAGTGCTTCTTGTGGACACCAGGCCGAAATTCTCTTTTACCGTCCGCTATGTTCCCAAACCCAGGCTCAAGATAACCCACGAGACATTTAAGGCCCAGGACTATGCTGTCCGGGGCCTCAAGGCGGGCGGCCTGCGTCTTGCCAACAAGGAAGCGGCAAAAATCGAGGTGAAGTAGGCGGTTTTCAGGCGACCGAGACGGCGGCTTCTTTCACTTCGTAAAGATAACCGGTGCTGACGCAGATATTGAAAAGATGCTTCGGCATAAAGTCCTCGGCTATTTTCTCATAGCCGTCCCGGATGCGGGTCACCTTAATCATAAAGCCGTCGCTGGTTTCCCTTAGTATGTCCATGAATTCCAGTTTTCCCGGTTCATTTCTGATACAATAGCGTTTCATGGTGTTACCCCTTGCTTTTATTATCGGAAGATAAAACCCCGCTAAAAACCTTTTTTACGGCGGAAGGAGTCCGCATGGCGGAGGTGGTTCTAAAACCCGGGCTTCGGTGTACAATTAAAACCAAAGGATATATGCTTCTTCTCATGCCCAGTGACGCCCATGCCCATCCCTATGACCTTTTGCGCCTTTACCCCCAGGCTGAGGAAGAGCGGCGGTCCCTTGGCGTTGCCTGCGCCGCAAGCGCCTGGGACGGAGAGGAATTTCTTTTTCAGGAGGCCCTGTCCCGGCGGGCCCGTGAGGACGGCGCGCCGCCGCTCCGGCTTTGTTACGCGGTCCATCCCCAGCTTCCCCGTTCACGCGGCCACGGGGCCTTTGACAGCATGCTGATCTT
>JAIRXO010000137.1 GCA_031268255.1 Spirochaetaceae bacterium | reverse complement strand
ATATAATCAAGCGAATAAGGCCGTTCAGGATGCCGGGCAAGCTCAACCCGCTTCCATGTTGCCTCGGTACGGGAGTTTGAGAGGATTTTCTTTTCGAGCAGGGCCAGTTCTTCCCTGGCATCAAGGCCCGACGCTTCGGCAAGGGCCCTGAATTCCTGCAGCTTTTTTTTCAGGGTTGCGGTATTCATAGATACTCCGGTCTTGACGGGGAAGTCCATCCGCCCTGGTGAAGGTCTATCAGCGCGGCAAGGGTTCTGCGCTGATCTTTGCGGGGAACAATCATGTCGGTAAATCCCTTTTCAAGTTGAAATTCGGCTTTCTGAAATCCCTCAGGCAGGGTCTGCCGTATGGTTCCCTCAATAACCCTGGGACCGGCAAAGCCGATGAGGGCCCCTGGTTCGGCCATGATAATATCGGCCAGCATGGCAAAGGACGCGGTAACGCCCCCTGTGGTGGGGTCGCAGAGCATCACGAAAAAAGGCACGCCCGCCTTGTCCAGTTCCGCGGCGGCGCTTGAGGTCTTGGCCATCTGGAGCAGGGAGAAGATGCCCTCCTGCATGCGGGCCCCGCCCGAATTGGTATACATGATGACCGGCAGTTTTTCTTCCGCCCCTTTACGAAGGGCCCGGCTTACCTTTTCTCCTACTACGGAACCCATGGAGCCTCCCATAAAATTGAAGGACATGAGGCCAAGTATGGCCGCCCTGCCCTCTATGGCACAGGTTCCGGTGATAACCGCGTCCTTCATCCGGGCCTTGGCCTCAGCCTCGGAAAGTTTTTCCTCATAGCCCATGAGGTCTATGGGGTTAAGGGAACTGAGGGTGGCGGAAATTTCGCTGAAACTTCCCGGGTCGGCAAGATAGGCTATGCGTTCCACAGGTTCCATGCGGTAATGAAAGCCGCAGCCCGGACAGATATTGAGGGCCGTCCTTATGGCCTGGGCCTGATACTGTTCCCCGCAGACAGGGCAGGGTTCCGCACTGGCGGCCTCTTCGCTGATTTTATCCGGCATGGTTCAATCCTCTTTCATGTTTTGATAATACGCGGTCCCGAAATTCCCCGAACGGAATACAGGATCGCCGATAATGCGGAGCTGACGCTCCCTGTTGGTAGTAACGCCTTCGATAACAAGCTCCCTGAGTGCCCGTTCCATGCGGCGCAGCGCCCCTTCCCTGTCCGGGGCATGGACAATGAGTTTTGCCACCATGGAATCGTAGTAAGGCAGAACAGTATAGCCGGGGTACAGGAGGGAATCAAAACGCACGCCGGGGCCTCCGGGAATTTCGAGGCGGTTTACGGTTCCGGGGCGGAGGGCGTTGATTCTGCACTCCATGGCCCAGCCTTCAGGATGTATGTTCTTCGTGTCCAGCCCGCTTCCCGTACAGGCCAGTATCTGGGCCCGTATGATGTCCATACCGCAGACCATCTCGCTTACCGGATGTTCCACCTGGACCCTGGCATTGACTTCCATAAAATAAAATTTGTTTCCTTCGACAAGGAATACTATGGTTCCCGCTCCCCTGTAGCCAAGTTCGCGGAACATTTTTACCGCGCCCCTGGTCATGCGTTTTCTCATGCCTGAGTCCACTCCGGGGGAGGGGCTTTCTTCTATCAGCTTCTGATGATTTTTCTGAACAGAACAGTCCCGTTCCCCGAGAACGGCCACTGAGGAACCGGCGATAATCTGAAGCTCCACATGGCGGGGATTTTCCAGATAGCGTTCGATATACACAGAGCCGTCGGAAAAGTTCGCCTCGGCCTCGGCTTTTGCCAGGGCAAGATTCGTCCCCAGTTCGGAAGGAGAGCGGACTATACGCATGCCCTTGCCGCCGCCGCCTGACGCCGCCTTGATGATTACCGGATACCCAAGGCCCGCGGCGGCTTTTTTTGCCGCGTCCTCTCCGGCGACGACCCCCTCGGTCCCCGGCGTTACCGGAAGGCCAAAGCGCCTTGCCGTTGTTCTGGCCCTGACCTTGTCGCCGAGCAGCTCTATGACCTCAGGGTCAGGGCCGATAAAAACAAGACCCCTGTCCCTGACCGTGCGGGCAAATTCGGCGTTTTCGGAAAGAAAGCCAACCCCCGGATGTACGGCTTCGCAGCCGGTATTCAGCGCCGCCATGATGAGGTTGTTCCGTACCAGATAACTCCCGGCTGAGGGAGGGGGGCCTATGCAGACAGCCTGATCGGCAAGGCGTACATGGAGGCTGTGTTGGTCGGCGGTGGAATACACCGCCACAGTCTCTATGCCCATTTCCCTGCAGGTCCTGATGATCCTGACGGCGATTTCTCCCCTGTTGGCGATTAAAAGACGTTTAATCAAAACCTGTCCCTTATAGCCCGCTACACGCGCTTAACCCTGAACAGGGTCTGGCCGTACTCTACCAGGTCTCCGCTTTTGGCTTTGACTTCGAGTATCTCGCAGTCGAATTCGGCTTCGAGGTGATTCATCATCTTCATGGCTTCCAGTATGCAGAGCGTTTCTCCGGCCTTTACCTTTGAGCCTTCAGACGCGAAGGGTTTTGAATCAGGGTCCTGGGAGGCGTAAAATGTCGCCACTATGGGGCTGGTGATAAGTTCCCCTTCCAGAGCCGCGGCGGGCAGGGCGAGCCTGAGACCGGCATCCTCGCTGCCCCGTACAGGCAGGCCCTCGCCGCCCGGGTTCCCCCCGGAAGAGGATGCCCCTGCCTTGCGGAGCCTGAGGCCGGAACTGTTTTCGGTCAATTCAAATTCAACTATAGAACTGGAATTGAATTTGTCCATGATATTTAGTATGGTTTTTTCGTCCATAATACAACGCTCCCTAGTCGGGTATGCCGGAAGGATCGACATCAGCCTCATAATCCACGCCGGCCACATCAAAGCCGTGGGCCTCAAGAAAATCGTGCTTAAACCCCGCTATATCTGTTTTTTCGAAAACGGTTTCTTCGGTAATGTTTTCCATTCGTTTTGCCGTTTCCTTTTGAACGTCCTCCCGCATTTCCCAATCGTCCAGCCTGATACGGCCTTCTGTATCAACAGGAACCCTGGCCGGATCAAGGGCGGCGCCCTGGGCGTAAAGCCTTTCCCTGTAGAGCCGTGTAATCTGCTCTATGCAGCCCTCGTGCAGACCCATTTCTTTCATAACTTTGAACAGGGCCGAAACATAGAGGGGTATAATGGGAATCACCGCGCTGGCCCTGGTAACCAGGGCTTTGTTGACCGAGACCCAGGCGGCCCCGCCCCGGCTTTCCAGGGTTTTGCCAATGGCTTTGGCGGCCCGTTCAAGGTCCTCCTTGGCCCTGCCTATGGTTCCGTTTTTATAAATGGGCCAGGAAAGTTCGGGCCCCAGGTAGGTATAGGCTACGGTCCGGGCCTTTGGCGCAAGCACCCCCGCCCTGTCCAGA
>JAIRXO010000263.1 GCA_031268255.1 Spirochaetaceae bacterium | reverse complement strand
TATGTGAACGAATTGTTCAGGGATTACGATGTAAAGCGGGCCATACGCATCGGGACCGCCGGTTCCATACAGGAGGAGCTTGAACTGAGGGAACTGGTGATAGCCCTGTCAGCTTCTACCGATTCGGGGGCCAATTCCATACGTTTTGGCGGGAGGAATTTCGCGCCTACGGCGTCCTTCAATCTGGTAAAAAAGGCCTATGAGGCTGCCGAAAAAAGGGGATGGAAGAGCCGGGTGGGTCCGGTGGTGTCGTCGGATATGTTTTATACCGAAGACCCTGATGAGTGGAAGCTCTGGGCAAAATTCGGCTGTCTTGCCCTGGAAATGGAAAGCGCCGAACTGTATACCCTGGCGGCAAAATACAAAAGGGAGGCTCTGGCGCTGCTTACTATTTCGGACAGCCTCATTACCCATGAGGTAACGAGTTCCGAAGAACGGCAGACCGCTTTTACCCGGATGATGGAAGTGGCCCTGGAGACGGCTGTTTCGTAGGCGCCGGCATGGAAGCCCCTGTTTTTTTTCTTGAATTTGAAGTAGGCTTATTGAGGCTGGTTCAAAACCTTGTGTTGGTTTTGAAACCGGCCTTGAAAGGATAATTAAGGGTAATTTATGAAAAAAGCGGTATTAATCACGGTTTTCCTCTGCGCGGCGTTCTGCGCCTTTGGCCAGAGGCTGTCAACAGTCGGCATTTTGCCTTTTGAGACGGCGACGGGCATTGATCCGGCCGATTCGGCGTCGGCCCTCGGTATGGTTGTCGCCGAACTTAGTTCCTGGGGCACCTTAACGATAGTTGAGGGAGACGCGGCGCGGAACGCCGAGTACCTTGTCCAGGGCAGGATGAGCCGGCTCAATAACGGCAACCTTGCCTTGACCGCCAGCACTACCGAAACAAGAACGGGCACTGTCCTCAACGAATCCCGGGAGCAGGGGGCAAATCTCGGCGCGATTTCTATTCTTTCCTTTTGTACCCAGATTGTGGAAAATGTCCCCTACCCCAATTACCTTTTGGGAAGCTGGCAGTCAACAATTACCGTGGCCGACGGGCCGCTTAGTTGTATCATGGAGTTCAGGTCCGACCGGACGGTCCGGGTCGAGAATTTTGACACCTGGGAACACAAGCAGAACAATTCCCTTAAATACGAGGGCTACGGAAGGGGAACCTATGGCTACGCGGGTTATGTCAGGCGTACCCTGACCATACGCGACGCCCAGGGCAATTCGCGGCAGAGCCCGGTTGACGCCACCCTCAGGTTGTCGCTGCGCCTCGAAGAAACCCTGCCCGGCTACAATTCCCTGGAGCAAAGCGGTATACGCCTGCTTTTTAACGATGATAAAACTTCCTTCGAGATACTGAGCGCCGGCCTTTTCTGCGGGCGCAGTTACGATGGTCCGGGCGGCTCCCCTTCCGGCGCCGCGGCCTTTACCCGTTTTACCAAAATACAGACTCCCGGAACGCTCATCCCCGCGGAAAGCCAAAGCGCCCCGTATGCGGACCCTGTGCCGGTTCCGGTAAGCGCCGCCCCCCTCTGGGAAAGGGATATTGAGGATGCGGTCATTGGAACGCCTTTTCTCCAGGCCGAATCCGCTGTCCTTGCCTGTCAGAGCGGAAGTATCAAATCCTACTTTAGAACCGGAACCGCCCTCTGGGACTTTGATCCCCGCGACAGGGTAACGCCCTTTGTGGCCCGTTCGGTTGAGGGCAGCAGCTATGTGTGCAACGCCGCCGGGGTTTTTATGGCGGTCAACCGCGTCGGCAGGGAACTGTGGCGGCTTGAACTGGGAAAGGCCATTGAATTCCCGCCCCTGGTTGGCTGGGACGGCAGGGTCTTTATCACCGTAGGGTCCCAGCTTGTGTGCCGTACCGCCGCGGGGCATCCCCTGTGGAGTGTTGATCTTGGCGGCGAGCCCTCGGCCCCTCCGGTGCTTGATCACGCGGGGAGCGTCGCCGTGGTTCTGCGGAACAGGGACTTTGTCCGCGTCAGCCAGTTCAGCGCCCTTGAGCGTGTCAGCCTCGACAGGACCCCGGCCATGATTGTATCCCTGAAGAACATGAGCGCCGCCGAAAGGCACAGCTATGTGCTGCTCTACACCTCAGGCGAAGCCGAAAAAATAACCTTTAACGACCGCGCTCCCAAGGGCGAAAAACTCACCAAGGTGAATTTCCCCTCTCTTCCGGCCCCGCCCGCGGCGGCGGTAAGCAGGGACGACCGCTTTGCCGTAACCATCAGGGACGGCAGGATGATTTTCCTTGACGATGCGGGCAAAGTGCTCTGGACCGGGAACAGCCACGAAACGACCGCGGAAAAAGGCCGGGGCAGCCTCGCCGCCGGACAGGCGTCCATGACATTTGACGAAAGGGGAATCTACACCATCTCGACCCGGGGCGTGTCAGGTTTTGCGCCTAACGGACGCAGGCGTTTCATCCTTACCTGTCCCGAGACCGCGGGCATTCCGGCCCTGAGTGACGAGGGGCTCCTGTATGCCTGCGGACAAGACAATCTGCTC
>JAIRXO010000232.1 GCA_031268255.1 Spirochaetaceae bacterium | reverse complement strand
CCTACGAATAGACTGTCAAGCCGCATTCATCTTTGCTATATAATTTTACAAAAGACTTCGGGCACGTAACGATATCCATAGGCCTGTTTTAACAGGCATTGAAAATAAAGCTACCCTTTACCGCAAAAAATGTCAATAGGTTTCCCACAAAAAAACACAATTTATTTTGCTTTTTTTATAGTCAGCCCCATACACGGCTCATTTTAAGAAGCCCGTTTATATACAGAAACATAATCGGCAAAAGAAATCAGGGAAATGAGGACTGAAATAATAAAAAGCGCCCAGGCGGCGGTACGGAAAGCGCCGAAATAAGGACCCTCTATCCCCATGCGCCGGACACTGGAGGCAAGGAGGGCGGCAACCCCGGTGAACATATAGCCAAAAGCCTTGATTTTTCCTCCCTTTCGGGCGCCCATGGCGATTCCTTTTTTCAACATCAGGTTCCGCAGGAAGATAATGCCAAATTCGCGGTATAAAATCACCAGAAAGGGGATCACCGGCAGGATGCGGTCCGCTACGAAACAGAGAAAAAAGGTAATCCAGACCAGGGTATCCGCGAAGGGATCGAAAAGCTTGCCGAAGTCGCTCACTTCATTCCGGCGCCGGGCAATTTTACCGTCGATTAGGTCGGTGATTTCGGTGACAAAAAAGAGTATCCAGAGAACCGGTACGGTCCAAGGCGACACCTCGGGGACCCAAAAAGGCATAATAATATGGAAAATATAGATAATAAAAAAGCAGGGCGCAAAAAACAGGCGTACCGCGGTCACTTTATCAGCCAAGGTCATATATTCAGTATGAAGACTGGGCATACCCTTGTCAATTCGTTCGTTTGTTTGACAAACCCGGTGATGGATACTATACTAAAAAGCATAAAATAGCCCAAATCAGGGAGGCCGTACATGGCAAAAGTGGAGTTAAGAAACATTTGTAAGGTGTATGAGGGGAATGTCCGCGCCGTGGACAATGCCAACATCACCGTGGAGGACAAGGAATTTGTCGTATTCGTAGGGCCCTCGGGGTGTGGAAAGTCCACAACCCTCAGGATGATCGCCGGTCTGGAGGATATTACCGAAGGGGAACTCCTGATTGACGGGGAACCGATGAACGATGTCCCCCCCAAGGACCGGAATATCGCCATGGTATTTCAGAATTACGCCCTCTATCCCCATATGTCCGTATATGAGAACATGGCCTTCGGGCTCCGTATCCGTAAACTGGACAAGGCGGAAATTGAGCACCGGGTCCACGAGGCCGCAAAAATCCTGGATATAGAGAAGTTCCTGGAACGAAAACCCAAGGCGCTTTCCGGCGGGCAGCGTCAGCGGGTTGCCGTGGGCCGGGCCATAGTCCGGAATCCCAAGGTGTTCCTCTTTGACGAACCCCTTTCCAACCTGGACGCGAAACTCCGGGTACAGATGCGGGTCGAACTGTCGGACCTTCACCACCGGCTGAACGCTACCATGATCTATGTTACCCACGACCAGGTTGAAGCTATGACCATGGCCAGTAAAATCGTGGTTATGAAGGACGGGAAGGTCCAGCAAATCGGTTCTCCCCTGTACCTCTACAATCACCCGATCAATAAATTCGTGGCCGGTTTTATCGGGTCTCCGCCCATGAACTTCCTCACCGTAAGGGTGACCGAAAAGAACGGTTCCATCGTACTGGAAGAGGGATCCTTTGAGTTGAAACCTGTTACGGAGCATATCCCCTGGCTTACAGGGTATGTTGGGAAGGAAATTTACTTTGGTATCCGTCCGGAGGATCTGAGCTTTACCGAAACGCCGCCGGAGGAAAGCGGCATGAAGGTTAAAGTCGAGGTTATTGAACCACTGGGCGCCGACATACACCTCTGGCTCAAAACCGAAACCCAACCCCTGGTAGCCCGGACCGAACCTCACTACTCCTTTACCATCGGGGAAACCATAAGCCTGGTTCCCCACATGGACAAAGCCCGTTACTTTGATAGGGAAACCGAACTTTCCATCCTGAAAGATCTGGACGATAAAGCCACATGAACCGCCCCGCCGCGGAGAACCGGGGTATCTTTAGCGTTGCCGTTGTTTGAACAAAGGTTCGTTCGATGGGGGGAAACGTCCGCTCTCTTAGCGAATCCACTCCCGAATGAATTCCCAGAGGGTCATACGCACGACCCGGCGCGCATCGACAGGCCCTGCCTTCTCTTCAAGGAATACTACATCTTTGCTTCGCTCATCAAAGAATTCTTCTACTAAGACTTTTACTTCGTCTGTGGTAACACTGTCAAAACGCTCTTCCTCTGTTTTTCCGAGAAGCTCCGGGTGGAACCTCATGAAGCAGATGCGGGCGCATGTTTCGATCACCGAAAGGTAATCGGCAAACCCCGTCATATAAGAGTATGGAAGAAGCTCAGGATTATGCCCTGGCAGTATCCACTTGTTCTGTAACTGGGCAAGTTGACGCAGGGAGTAAATCCAGCCGCGGATGTCCGCGCCGTGAAAGTACGTGGTCTGGTATTCAACCACGGCATCGCCTGTGCATATAAGCTCAAGAGCAGGGACGCGGACAAACATATCGCCCTTTGAGTGCATGACGTCTCCCATAATGAAAAGCTCAATATCAATACCGCCTTCCTTTCCATCCGCAAGGTAGAGGTTAATCTTGTCGTGGACGCCGGTAAAGTTTGCCCGGCACGTACCCCGCATTGACGAAAAAGCCTGGAGGTAGGCCTTTTCAGGAACAAGTCTGTCGAGTATGCGATAATTGCAGTAGACTGTTACGTCCTTTTCGAGCCAGGCCGGGAGACCGTCAATATGGTCGGTGTGGCCATGGGTGAGGAGAACGGCCGTAACGGGTTTGTGAAAAAGTTTTTCGGCCTCGTCAAGCATCTCGATACCTTCCGGCGGGGCGTCTACGATTACAACTTCACGTTCACCAACGATAAAGGCGCCGTTGCACTGCCCGCGAATGGGCAGGTTTGCCCGGCGGAAATAGAAATAAGGCGAAATTTTGAAAATCTCTACCATGTTTCCCTGATATACCTGCTCATAAGCCATAATGTACCTCCGCTGTTTTAGTTTTTGGACATTATGCTGTCAAGATTACTAATCGCGACAGCGAAAAGGAACACAAAACCTTTGATTATCCATTGCAGATATTCGAGAACTCCGCAAAGGACAAGGCCGTTTGACAAAATACCGATGATGAAAGAGCCGATAAGCACATTGAGAACAGCGCCCTTTCCCCCCTGGAGCGTGACGCCCCCAAGGACTGTGGCGGTCAGAACATCCATCGCAAAGTCGGAGCCGATGGCAGGCTGTCCTGCGCCAAGCCTTGCCGACATGAGCATACCCGCAATGGAAGCAGTGACTGCTGATACCACAAATACGCCGATCACTGTTTTGTCGGTCTTTATGCCGGAAAGCCTTGAGGCCTCTTTATTACCGCCGACAGAATAGATTCGCCTGCCGATATAGGTTTTATTAAGCGTGATGAAACCAATAATAAACACAATAAGCATAACAATTATAGGGAAAGGAATAATGGTAAACACAAAGCCCTGCCCTAAAAATTTGTACTCATTTGAAAGACCAGATATAGTGCGCGCGTTGGTATATAAAAAGGTTATGCCTTTTATTATGGTTTGCATTGCCAGCGTGCCGATAAGGGAAGGAATTTTGAGTTTGGTTGTGAGGAAGCCGGAGGCAAAACCGAACATAGTTGAGATAAGCATGGTAAGGAGGAATGTCAGCCAAATCGGCAGGTTAAACCTGACAATAAATGTCGCCGCAAGGCATCCGGAAAAAGCCAGAATTGAACCGCCTGAAATGTCGATTTCACCCACAAGGAGCACCATCGTCATGCCGACAGCCGCAATGCCATAAAACGAGACCTGCCTGCCTACGAGGAAGAGGTTGGTCACGGTAAGGAATTTGTCGTTGGCAATAGTGAAAATGATCAATTCCAGAATGAGGATTGCGAAAATCCCGTATTTTTCGTACATTGACAGCAACATTTTCAAACTTTTCTTTTCTTCCATATCTATTCCACTTACTCAGGTGATGCCTGAGGCCAGCGACAGGATTTTTTCCTGTGTCGCCTCTTTCCAGTCAAGTTCTCCCTGTACTTCCCCCTCGTGCATCACCACTATGCGGTCACAAAGGCCAAGGATTTCCTGCATTTCAGAGCTTATTACGATGAGGCTTTTGCCTTCCACCTTTAATTTGACAAGAAAATCATAAATTTCTTTTTTCGCGCCGACGTCAATTCCCCGTGTAGGCTCGTCAAAGATAAAAATATCAGCGTCCGAGGCAAGCCACTTTGCCAGAACAATCTTCTGCTGGTTACCGCCGGAAAGACTCCTGGCAAGGTTCGTCATTGACGCCGCTTTGATTGCCAAAAGTTGACGGCTTCGTTCGGTGATTTCTTTTTCCTTTGTTCCGGACACTATTGTAAACACTGAAAGGTTCTTTATCACCACCACCGAGATGTTGTGCATGATCGACAAAATCAGCATAAGCCCGTCGCGTTTGCGGTCTTCGGGTATCAGGGCAAGCCCTTCTCTGATAGCGTCTGAGGGAGACCTGAAGCGGACTTCTTTTCCTTTAACAAAGATTTTTCCGGCGTCAATTTTGTCGGCTCCGAAAACAGCCCGCACCGTCTCTGTCCTCCCCGCTCCGACAAGGCCGGCCAGACCGAGAATTTCGCCCTTCTTCAAGGTAAAAGAAATGTTTTTGAGCTTCTTGTTTGTCACGCCTTCCACACGCAGAGGTGAAGGTTCATCCCGCGGCATGCCGCTTTCAACGCGCGGCGGAAACTCCTGAGACATCTCCCGGCCAATCATCATGTGTATCAGCTGTTCGATAGTTGTCTCCGGGACGGGCATCGTCTTAATCAAAAGGCCGTCCCGCAGCACGGTAATTGTATCACATAACGTAAAAATCTCTTCAAGGCGGTGGGATATATAGATCAGCGAAATGCCGCTGTCCTTGAGTTTTCCCAGGACGTTGAAAAGGATGCCGACTTCGTTGTTGGTAAGGGTGGCCGTCGGCTCGTCCAGGATGAGGAGTTTGCTGTTGTCAAGAAGCGCTTTGGCAATTTCCACCAGCTGGCAGTAGGCAACCGAAAGGGTTTTCAGCTTTGCGTGGGCGTTAATTGACACGCCCATTTCAGCAAAAATACGCCTGCTTTCGGCAATCATCGCTTTTTTATCGACAAAGAGCGATTTGTGAATTTCTTTGCCGACAAAAAGATTTTCGTACACAGGCATCTCCGGGATCAGGTTGAATTCCTGGTACACCATGCTGACCCCCGCCTTTTTCGCCTCCTGCGGCGTCCAGCCCGAAAGCGCCTTCCCGTCCACTACAAACGTGCCGGACGTAGGCCGAATGGCCCCGGCAATGGCCTTACAGATAGTGGATTTACCCGCGCCGTTTTCGCCGACAAGCGCGTGGACCTCGCCGCGGTGAAAATCCGCGGTAAATTTGTCCAGAACCGTCACTTGTCCGTACTGTTTTGACACGTCCTTCACGGACAGGAATACGCTGGTATCCATAACCACCCTCTCGAGTTACTTTTTCCGCGCGTCCATATACGCCTTGAGCTGCGGGTCAAGGATATATTCGGGAGCCCGGGCGCGGTACGCTTTAACCGTAGCGTTTGTTACGGCAACGGTCGGAATGGGGAAGGGATTGTCGTAGGGCAGTTTTGCGATACATTTCGCCATGTTCTGCGCCCAGTAGTAGCCGATCTCGTTCACGTAGCGCCTGTTAGCGATGGCGCAGCGGAACGGCGTGTTGGGGGTTTCCAGGAGGTCCAGCTCGTCGGTTGTACCGTCACAGGTGCCGATGAAGAAGTTCTCCAGGGGAAGGCCGGAAGCCGTCACCACTTCAGTGACAGGACGGGCGAAGTGACCGGCAAAGGCCATGATCACCCGGGCGTCGGAGTTGGCCTGGAGGGCCGCTTCCGTGTTTGAGGCGGCTGTTTCGGCGTTTTTGGCTTCGACGGTAACTATAGAAACATTGCCCGCGCCGCACAGTTCGTTAAGAGCGTCTGACCAGCCCTGGGCGCGTTCAAGGGACTGCGGCTCAACCGAAGACTGGAAGCTGATAACCTTTGCCTTGCCGTTGAGGCGCGTTTTAATCCAGTCGGCGGCCACAACCCCAAGTTCATGTCCCCAGTCGTATTCGTTATACCCAAAGTAGGTAACCGCTTTAACATTCGGGCTGGGGGGATAGTAACCCACCGGAATGCCTTCGTCCATGGCGCGGTTAATGGTGTCGCGGATTGTATTGATGTCGATGCACTGAACAAGGATGCCGTCCACACGCTGCGCGATGTAGTTCTCCACATTCGTCACCTGCTTTTCCGGCTCCATGTTGCCGCCGTCCGTTATCAGCATCCTTATATTCGTCTGCTTGATAAATTCGTTATAGCCTGTCACCAGGTCGGCCATAAACGGATGCTGCAGCGACATGACGCTCGCGCCGATGGTCATATGCGACAGGTCTCCCCCGCCGCCTGAGGACTGGGCTCCGCCGCCCGCGAAAACCGGCGCGGTCAAAAGCGCCAGAACACCACACAGCACACATAGTTTTTTCATAGTGTCTCCTTTTCCTTTACGGTCTCTCCCGCCGTCAAATTAGTATATGTTCTCCGCGTAAGCGGGTAACACCTTTGTTAGGGTATAATCTCACTCCCAAACTCGCTCCAGGGGCTTTCCCCGTGCTCTTTGCGTATCTCCCATTTCAGGGCGACGTACGCCCGCTCCCGCGTGGTCCGGAGACGCTCCGGCTATGTCCTATGCCGCTCCGGCTATGTCCGAAGCCGCTCCGGCTATGTCCGATGCCGCTCCGGCTATGTCCGATGCCGCTCCGGTTGTGTCGGGAGCCGCTCCGGAAGGGTCCAAAACCGTCCCGGAGCGGTCCCAAACCTTCCGGGACCTTCCGTTCGTGTGGTTCGCGTGGTTCGTGGTTATTCCAAATTG
>JAIRXO010000141.1 GCA_031268255.1 Spirochaetaceae bacterium | reverse complement strand
TTTGGGCCGCAGGGTCTGGACAATGACCTTGCCGTCGGGAAAATACCTTCCGGCCCTTCCGGCGACCTGGACAAGGAGGGCGAATGTGCGTTCAGCCGCCCTGAAATCGGGAAGATGCAGGCCGGTGTCTGCCTGGACCACTCCCACAAGGCGCACGCCCGGAAAGTTGAGGCCCTTGGCCACCATTTGGGTTCCCAGGAGTATGTCTATTTCTCCCTTCCTGAATTTTTCGAGTATGTCCTTGAGGGTGTTTCCCCGGCCTGAGGTATCACCGTCGGCCCTGAGTATCCTCAGATCGGGAAAGGTGTTCCTCACCTCCTCCTCTATCATCTCGGTGCCGAAGCCGCTGAAACCCGCCTCTACGGAACCGCACTGGGGGCAGCTTTCCGGCGGAGTTGTCGAATACCCGCAGTAATGGCAGACAGCCCGGTTCCGGCTCTTGTAGTAGGTAAGGGAAACGGAACACTGGCGGCAGCTTAGTTCGTAGCCGCAGGCGGGGCAGTGGTAAAAGTAGGCAAAGCCCCGGCGGTTCAAAAAGAGTATGGTCTGCCGCCCCATGCCGGCGGTTTTGCGTATTTCTTCTTTAAGCAGGGGCGTAAGGCAGCCGGGATTGTTCTCAAGGCTTACCGGAATTATCTGGGGGAGGCTGCCGCCGGAAAGACGGCGGGTAAGGGAAAGTTTTTTTATTTTCCCGTCTTCCATGAGTTTCCAGGCTTCTACCGACGGAGTGGCCGAACCCATGATGAGAGCGGCTCCCGAAACCGCCGCGCGCCGCATGGCCACCTGCCTGGCGTGGTAACGGGGCGTATTGCCTGACTTATAGGATGAATCATGTTCCTCGTCAATGATGATGAGCCCCAGGTTTACCGCCGGGGCGAATACGGCGCTCCTCGGGCCTATGACTATGCGCGCCTCGCCCCCGCGTATCCTCGTCCATTCGGCAAGCCTGGCGCTGGGACTCATGCCTGAGTGGAGGGTAGATGAAACCGCGCCGAAACGGCGTTCTATGGCCGCGGCGGTCTGATGGGTAAGGGAAATTTCCGGGACCAGGTATATGACCGATTTGCCTTTGCCAAGCACGGCCTCAGCCGCCCTGAGAAAAACTTCGGTCTTGCCCGAACCGGTTATGCCGTAAAGGTAAAAGGGCGCGATCTCTCCGGGAGCCGGAGGCGTATTTTCCAGTATGGCGTTAAGCGCCATTTCCTGTTCTTCTGAAAGTTCCGGGCTTGTGTCCCTGAAATCCTCCCCGTCGTCTGAAAGCCCGCCTGGGCTGATTCTTCTTCCTGAGGGTATCATCGCGGCCAGGGCTTCTCCCTGGCTGCAGAGGTAATACCCTGAGACCCAGCGGGCAAGTTCTATTTCGTCATTGCCGTAGAGAGGTTCCTTGTCAATGACCCTGCGCACCTGTTTGAGTTTTCCGGCGTCGAGAAGGGGGGGCGGCTTTTCCCTTTCCCCGATGACATAACCGGTCAGGTCCCTGCCGCCAAAAGGCGCCATGACCCTTTTTCCGGGAACAGAGAGGCCCCCGTCGTCTTTCCGGTAGGTAAATACCTGGGCGACAGGTATGTCAAAAATAATATCCGCGTAGGGAAGATGATTTCCCATTATATCCGGGTCTCCCGGCACTCCGCGGCATAGCCGGGGTCAAGGCCGGAGAGTTTTTCCCGTAAGAGCTTGAGATCCTCCCAGGCGGGTTTTTTAAGGCTTTCGTCCCTGAGCAGGGCGCTGGGATGATAGGTCGGAAGCAGGGGAATGTCCCCGCAGCAGGTAAAACGCCCCCTGAGCCTGCCTATACCCTCGGAACTTTTAAGCAGGGTCTGGGCGGAAATACGGCCCACGCACAGTATGATCAAAGGATTAAGCAGCCTGATCTGGCGGGCAAGAAAGGCTTCGCAGGCGGCACTTTCCTCGGGCAGGGGGTCCCGGTTATTGGGCGGCCTGCATTTGACAATGTTGGCGATAAAACAGTTTTTTTTTCGGGACAGTTTGATTGAAGCGAGCATGCGGTCAAGGAGCTGTCCGGCGGGCCCCACAAAGGGCCTGCCTTCGCGGTCCTCGCCCTCTCCGGGGCCCTCGCCTATAACCAGCACCAGGGGATTGGGTACGCCCTCCCCGGGAACCGCCAGATTCCTGCCTTGGGCAAGGCCGCAGGCCGCGCAGGAAGCGATTTCGGAAGCGACAAGGCCGAGGCTGTCATCCCCGGCGTGGTCTTTGTGGTCTTTACGGTAGCCTCCGTCAAGATAATCGCCGGCGAGGTCAAGAAAATGGGTTATGGGGGCAAGCTCTTCTTTGGTCATGCCGCCGCCCCATACACAGGCTCCCCTTTCGTCATGGTTTTTTTTCCAGCTTCCGAATTTCCCGGACAAATTCGTCGAGGTTTTCAAAATGGCGGTATACCGAGGCAAAGCGTATATAGGCTACCTTGTCCAGGGCTCCAAGTTTTTCCAGGGTCAGATCCCCTATGGCCTTTGCCTCTATTTCGTGGTTGACCTTGCCCAGTATGGCCGCGGCGTCTTCCACTTCGTTGATGAGGCTTTCCATCATCATGGGGGAAACGGGCCTCTTTTCCAGGGCCCTGGCCACGCCCCGCTCGATTTTGGACCGGTCAAAGGGTTCGCGGCGGTCGTCGCGTTTTATGACCATGAACTGCTTGTCCTCGATGCGTTCATAGCTGGTAAAACGGCAGCCGCAGCCGTTACATTCCCGGCGGCGGCGTATGGCTTCGCCGTTTGCCAGGGTTCTTGATTCAATAACTTTGTCGTCAAAACTACCGCAGTGGGGACAGCGCACAAAACCCCTCCGGGCTTAAGTATAACCGGCGGTACTTCTATTTACAATACCGTCCATGCTACACTTAACCGGGCCCGGAGGCAGGCATGAAAATTGGCATCGACACCTTTGATTGTGACGGCGGTAAATCAGGGGTTGGCGTTTATTTATTGGAAATTTTAAAGCGAATCTCACCCTCAGGGGCCCAGTATGAACTTTTCGGCTGGGATTTTGACCGTTTTTCCTATAATGACGCAGCCGGGGACATGGAGTTTATCTCCCGCTGTTCCGTAACCGGCAATACCGCCAATTCGCTGTGGCATATCATCAAATACCCCGGTTTTGCCGCTTCCAGGAGCTACGGCGCCTGTTTCTTCCCGGCGGCCCACAAGCGGCTTCCCAACAGTTCCCCCTGCCCTTCTGTCGGTACGGTGCATCACATGGCAGTGTACCGGGGACCCCGGGCGAACCGGGAACATCTGGGGGCTGCCCTGAGAATGGTCCTGACCCGCTCTCTCCGTAATCTGGACCGCGTTATCGCGGTAAGCAACTGGGTCAAGGGCGAATTGATGGAAATCGCCCATATCAGGGAGTCAAAAATAGAAGTGGTTCCCAACGGGGTGGACCTTTCAACTTTTTATCCCCGGCCCCGGAATGAGGAAAGCGTTGTACTGATACAGCCCTTTAGTTTCAGGCGGCCCTATATACTCTATGTGTCCCGCATTGACCATCCGGTCAAGAATCATATCAGGCTCATCGAAGCCTTTGGCATTTTTAAGGAACGTACCCATTATCCCCACAGGCTGGTTCTCGCCGGGGCGGATAACCGGGGAGCGGAAAGGGTAAAACAGACCGCCGCCAAATCAAAGTACCGCAATGATATTTTTTTTACCGGCCATTTCCCTTCCACAAGCCTGCCTGAGCTTTACTCGGGTTCTGATTTTGTGGTGTTTCCGTCCATGTACGAGGGCTTTGGCATGGGCGTCCTTGAGGCCATGGCCTCAGGGGTTCCCGCCGCCTGCGCCAGGGCGGCTTCCCTGCCCGAAACAGCGGACCAGGCCGCGCTGTACTTTGACCCCCTCAAGCCTGAGGACATGGCCGACCGCATGGTAACCCTGGCCACAGACCGTTCTGTCTACCTTGACTGCAGGAAGCGGGGACTGGAAAGGGCCCAAAACTATTCCTGGGATCTCTGCGCACAGAGAACCCTGGCCATACTCCAGGAATGTGCGGGGGGCCGCTAGCAACAATATAAGACACTAATAGGATCATTTTTTGTTTTTTGAGAAAAGTTATGATATAATCTCTTATTCTTGGAGGCCTCCAATGGATATGGAAATGGAAGAATTGTATTATAACAGGTACCGACAGTGGAAAGCTTTTATGGAAACTGGTATCCCTCCCAATGGGGTCCGTCCCTTCATAGCGT
>JAIRXO010000203.1 GCA_031268255.1 Spirochaetaceae bacterium | reverse complement strand
GCCAGGGAAGAACTGGCCCTGCTCGAAAAGAAAATCCTCTCAAACTCCCGTACCGAGGCAACATGGAAGCGGGTTGAGCTTGCCCGGCATCCTGAACGGCCTTATTCGCTTGATTATATCAACCGTATCTTTGACAATTTTATGGAACTGCACGGGGACCGCTGCTACGGAGATGACCCGTCCATAATAGGCGGCCTTGGCTTTCTCGACGGAAGGCCGGTTACCGTCATCGCCAGCCAAAAGGGCCGCACCCTCAAGGAGAATATGCGCCGCAATCACGGCATGGCGAACCCCGAAGGCTACCGCAAGGCACTGCGCCTCGCAAAAGAGGCCGAAAAATTCAGGCGGCCCATCATTACCTTTGTGGACACGGCAGGGGCCTATCCGGGACTCGGCGCGGAGGAGCGGGGCATAGGCGAGGCCATAGCGCATAACCTCAGGGATTTCAGCCAGCTTAAAACACCCATTATATGTATCATCATAGGCGAAGGCGGTTCAGGCGGCGCCCTGGGCATTTCGGTAGGCGACAAAATCTACATGCTTGAGAACGCCATCTATTCGGTAATCAGCCCCGAAGGCTGCGCTTCCATACTGCTCAGGGACGCTACAAAGGCCAAGGATGCCGCGGCCATGCTCAAAATAACCAGTTCGGACCTGCTTGAATTCAAAGTGATTAATGGCATCATTGCCGAACCAGAGGGCGGCGCCCACCGCGACATCGGGGCCATGGCAAAGACCATCAAGGACATACTGGTAAGCGATCTCGACAGCCTCTGCGACCGCAATCCCGAAGTCCTGGTCCGCTACCGCAATCTTAAAATACAGAAAGTGGGCCACTGGAAGGAGTAAGGGCCGCCTGAGCCTAAACGCCGAGGCAGGTTCCTACGGAGATTGCGGTGTCCAGCATATAGTAGTTTTCCGGTACGGTTTTGGTTCTGCCCGCCGGAATACTTAAATCCACAGAATCAATGCGGTCGCCGCTGATACTCACCATGCGGCCATACTCGCCGCGGGCAAGGAGTTCCGCGGCGGCGGTGCCGAGACTGGTGGCCAGCACCCTGTCGGCGGCGCTGGGCATGCCTCCCCGCTGTATATAACCCAGCACCGTGGCCCTGGTTTCCATGCCGGTCTCTTCTTCTATCTCCTTCGCAAGCCTGTACCCTATGGAAGGAAGGGCCGTGCGCTCCCGGTATTTTTTTCTTTCTTTTTTATCCATCAGGGCCTCCTCGGCGGAGAGGCTTCCCTCGGCGGTTACCACAATGGAAAAGCTCTTTCCGTCCTGGGCCCTTTCGTCAAGATGCCTGGCTATGGCTTTAATGTCGTAGGGAAGTTCGGGAATGATGATAATATCACCGCCGCCGGCTATGCCCGAATACAGGGCAAGCCAGCCGGTCTTGTGGCCCATAAGCTCAAGCACCATAACCCTGCCGTGGCTTGTCGCCGTGGAATGGAGGCGGTCTATGGCCTGGGTTCCTATGTCCACCGCCGAACTGAATCCAAAAGAACGGTCGGTTCCTTCGATATCGTTGTCTATGGTTTTGGGGAGCCCCAGCACATTGAGCCCTTCGCGGGCAAGCCTGAAACCTGTAGCCAGGGTTCCGTTTCCGCCAAGTACCACCAGGCAGTCAAGTTTAAGCTGCCGGTAATTCTCCTTGATAATTTCAACCTTGTCGTTTTCAAGATTGTAGGGATAGGGGAACCTGTCCTTAAAGGGCTTTTCCCTGCTGGCCCCCAGTATGGTACCGCCCCGGGTAAGTATGCCGGAAAAATCCTTGGGCTCAAGCACCCTCGCCTCCCGGTTAATCAGGCCGAGAAAACCATTGGCTATGCCGACTACGGTCATGCCGTATTTGTCCTGGGCCGCCCTGCAGACACCCCGTATCGCCGCGTTTAAGCCCGGACAATCACCGCCGGCGGTCAGTATGCCAAACGTTTTGGTTACGCTTTTTTCCACAATGGCTCCTCAGGCACAGTATAGCAAACATCCTGAGTATACACTAATATGAAAACCATGATCAGTACAGGACGGCGTCTTTTCTTCTGCGCCTGTTTCTTTTTTTTATGCGGCCCGTTTCTCGCCGCCCAGAACTGGATTTATCTTGCCGGAACACCCCAGGGTCTTTACGGCATTAACCGTTACGGCGCCCCCGGCGCTGTCTGGACCGGAGGACAGGTAAAAAAAATTCTCTTTACCGGAACTTACTGGGCCCTGCTGGGCGATCAGGGCATAACCGTATCCCGCGACCTGGTCAACTGGGAACCGAGAAACCGGGGACTTCCGGTCAAGACCATCAAGGTTTTTGAAGGGGGAACAAAAAGTTTTATACCCGCGATTCAGGAAATCAAGGACCTGGAAGTTCATCCCCAAAACCCCGATATACTTGTCTGCGCCGTCAAAGACGCGGTGTACCTGAGCCGCGACGCCGGACAGAATTGGCAGAGCCTCGGTATGCCGCCCTACAGAACCAACGGCATCAAGGCGGTGGCGGCGGCATCTATGCCGGCAACCATGCTGGCGGCGCCGGCACCATCTGCGCCGGCCACAGCCCCGCCCTCATCCGCGCGGGACTCCCAGGAAGCCCTTATTGTCTTTGTTTCCCACAGTACCTACGGCGTCCATTATATCGACGCGGACAAGCCCCGTTCAGGATGGAAGGAACTCAACCAGGGCCTGGAAACCATGGAGACTACCGATAACCCCGACGAGGTATCGGATATCGCCGCCTTTGTTCCCCCGGCGCTTCCCGGCCCGCCCGAAATCTTTGTTTCCCAAACCTTTAAGGGAAGAATATACCGCCTCGACTGGGAAGCAAAAGCCTTTACGCCCCTCTGGTCAGACGGCGCCGATTTTGGCGCCGCCGATTCCCTTTCGGTCTCGTCACAGAGCATACGCTTTGTACGGGACGGGGAAGTCGCCGAATTTGACCGCGCCGGACAGGAGATCACAAGCCGCCGGGACCTTCTTAATATTTACTTCCGGGCCGGAAGCGCCATAGGTTCGGAATTAAACTGCCTGTACGCCCTGCCGCCTAACGGCGGCTTCGGCCTCTCGGAACTCTGGCTCCTCAGGGAGGACGGAACCAGGCCGGAACGGCAGCAACAGGCCCTGGGCAGGGAGGGCCTCTATATACCCGCGAACCACGCCATGGACGATAGCAGCCTGGCCCCCTACCTCAGAATCATGGCGGAAAAAAACCTCAACATGGCGGTCATCGACATGAAGGATGATTACGGCAGACTCCGCTTCAGCCCCCGTAACCAGGCCCTGCTTTCCAGAGGAAGGGTATTCTGGCCCGTAGACCTTGACCATTTTGTTACCACCATGAAAGAGCGTAACATATACCTCGTTGCCCGCATCGTGGTCTTTAAAGACCCCGAACTTGCCAGGCGGGAAGGCGGCAGATACGCCGTCTGGGACACCGCCGCCAATAAACCCTGGATGGGCTACTACGACACACGGCGCAAAAAACTGCCCCCCGGAGAAAGCTACGACGACCAGGGCCCCCAGCTCAGGGAAATACTCCCCTCAGACGACAGCGATTACGAAATACTGCGGACCTATTACGATGAACGCTGGGTTGACCCCTACTCGGAAGAAGTCTGGGAATACACCGCCGCACTCGCCGAAGAACTCATAAGCCGGGGCTTTAACGAAATTCAATTTGATTACATACGATTTCCCACCGACGGGGTAAACCTCTCCAGCGCCGAATACCGCTGGAAAGATCCGGGCATGGACATGGAAAGCGCCGTCCTCTCGTTTCTGCGCCATGTACGATCCAGAATCAGCGCCCCCATCTCCATTGACATCTACGGAGCCAACGGCTGGTACCGCACCGGCGCCCGCACCGGCCAGGAAGTAGAACTCCTCGCCCCCTATGTGGACGTCATCTGCCCCATGTATTATCCCAGCCACTTTGAGCAGGACTTTCTCGCCCAGGACCCCGCCGAACTGCGCCCCTACCGCATCTATTACCAGGGAACCAGGAGGGCAGGATACATAGGCAGAGGCCGCGTCATAGTCCGGCCCTATGTTCAGGCCTTTTACCTTACTGTAGCCTACGACCGCAAATACTACGACGAAACCTATGTACTCAGGGAAGTCCAGGGCGTGCGTGACGCCGGCAAACCCGGCCTTACCTACTGGAACAACACTGGCCGTTACACCGACATTCCCGCCGCCGATTAGCTTTACTGTTCCCCCTTTTTTTGGTATTATGGAAGCATGACTGCAGACGAATTACGCTCCAAATACATTGAATTTTTCATCTCAAAGGGGCATGAGCGGATTCAGGGTAAATCACTGATTCCTGACAATGACCCTACGGTGCTGTTTACCACCGCGGGGATGCATCCCCTTGTCCCCTACCTTCTGGGAGAAACTCATCCGGCAGGGACGAGGCTTACCAATTACCAGAAGTGTATACGCACCGGCGATATAGACGCGGTCGGTGATCCGAGTCATCTTACCTTTTTCGAAATGCTGGGAAACTGGTCCCTGGGGGATTATTTTAAGGAAGGGGCCATCGAGATGAGCTATGAGTTCCTTACCTCCCCCAAATGGCTCGGTATTCCGGTGGAAAGGCTGGGCGTTACGGTTTTTGAGGGCGAGGGCGCCATACCCAGGGATGACGAATCAGCCGCGGTATGGCGGCGTCTGGGCATACCCGAAGAGCGCATCAGCTACCGTCCCCGGGAGGACAACTGGTGGGGCCCTGCGGGAAACACCGGCCCCTGCGGCCCTGATTCCGAAATGTTCATAGACATGGGCAGGGAACCCTGCGGTCCTGACTGCGCTCCCGGCTGTTCCTGCGGCAAGTGGCTCGAAATCTGGAACGACGTGTTCATGCAGTATAACAAAAACGCCGAAGGCGAGTACCTGTCCCTGGCCAGAAAGTGCGTTGACACGGGTATGGGTATAGAACGTACCGTTACCATACTCAACGGACAAAAGTCGGTCTACGATACGGAAATATTCAGGCCTGTCATCGCGGTTATAGAACAGGGCGGCGCGTACCAGTACGGGAGCGATCCCGAAAAGGACCGCTCCGTGCGCATCATCGCCGACCATGTGCGATCTTCAACCTTTATACTGGGAGACCACAAAGGGGTAAGCCCGTCCAATGTGGGCGCCGGATATGTACTCCGCCGCCTCATACGCCGGGCGGTGCGCCACGGACGCAAGCTGGGCTTAGGCGGGGACGGCATCTTGATGCTCTCCCCCATAGCCAAGGCGGTGGTGGAAAAATTCAAGGGGGCCTATCCCGAACTTGAAGAAAACCACAGCCGCATTACCGAGGAACTGGACGGCGAGGAGAAGAAATTCCTTGAGACCCTTCAAAAAGGCGAGCATGAATTTGAAAAGATACTCCCCAACCTTCTCAAGGACCCGAAAAAAATCATGTCAGGCCGCCTGGCCTTTAAGCTCTACGACACCTACGGCTTCCCCATTGAGCTTACCGAGGAGCTTGCCGCCGAAAACGGGATGAAAGTCAGACGCGAAGAATTTGACGAGGCCTTCAAAAAGCACCAGGAACTTTCCCGGTCCCAGGGCGGCCAGGTCTTTAAGGGCGGCCTGGGGGATCAGGGGGAAATGGCGGTCAAATACCATACCGCGACCCATCTCCTCCACAAGGCCCTGCGTATGGTTCTGGGGGACCATGTGGCCCAGAAAGGCTCCAACATCACCGCCGAGCGTATGCGTTTTGACTTTTCCCACCCCGCCCCGTTAAGCCCCGGAGAGATTCAAAAGGTAGAGGAACTTGTCAACAAGGCGATAGAGCAGGACCTTCCGGTAACCATGACGGTGATGAGCCTTGACGACGCCAAAAGTTCCGGGGCCATAGCCCTTTTCGGGGAAAAGTACGAGAACCAGGTCAAAGTCTATACCGTGGGGAAATCGCCAAGTGATTTTTTCTCCAAGGAAGTCTGCGGCGGCCCCCATGTGGAGCATACCGGGGTCATGGGCAAATTCAAAATCCAGAAGGAACAATCTTCTTCCGCCGGGGTCAGGCGTATCAGGGCGGTACTGGAATAGAACCTGCTAAATCCTTATAATGAAAGAGGAATTATATGAAGCGAATAATATTATTTTTTGCCCTTTTGGGCATTCTCTCAGGCGGCGTTTTTGCCCAGTCTGACCTCCAGTCTGTCGCCATAGTGCGGCTTACCCGGAGCGAACCCATCACGGTCAAGCAGCTCCGTACCGAGGTCGAGCGCGCCGAACAGACCGCCGGCAGGGCGCTGACCCCCGCGGAAAGGCGCCAGGTTCTGGATGTGATGATTAACGAAAGGCTCGCCCTCCAGGCCGCCGAACGGGACAATGTCTCTGTCAGTGATGCCGAGGTGAACCAGCAGCTTCAGCAGCTCAGGGCTATTCTCGCCCAGAACATCGGACATCCGCCCAGCGATGCCGATTTTGAACAGGCTGTGCGAAACGAATCGGGTCTTGACGTAAGCGGATTCAGGGAACAGCTCAAGCGCCAGGCTACGGTACAGAAGTACCTGCTCAACAAAAAGCGGAACCTCTTTGAGGGCATCTCCCCCCCGACAGAGGTTGAAATTGCCAGTGCCTACAGCCTCTCAAGGACCACTTTTATCAGGCCCGAAACAGTGCGGTTTTCGTTTATCCTGGTACCCGGCGGCGCCAATGCCGAGGAAAGCGCCAGGGCCAGAGCGCAGGCCGAACAACTGCTCCGGGACATAGGCGGCAATACGGGGAGATTTGACGACGCCATTATCAGGGCCGGAGCGCCCAACTCAAGCTACCGGGGCGGCGACGGGGGCTACATACCCCGCAATGTCCAGGCCCAGCAGGTCATGGGCGCGGATTTTGTCAATTCGGCCTTTGCCCTCAGGCAGGGAGAAGTATCAAGGATCATCGAAAGCCCCAGGGGGTATATGATAATCAAAATTACCGAAACCCTCGAACAAAAAAATCTGGAACTTACCGATATAGCCCAGCCGGGGACCAATCTTACCGTCAGGGACTATATATCGAATACCCTGCTCCAGGAGCGCCAGACCCAGGTTTTCGAGACAGCCCAGAGGGAACTTATAACCGAGCTTCGCCAGGGCAACAGTTTCCAGATATTCGAAAACTACCTTAACTTCTAATGGCGTCCCGGAGAAGAGGCCGTATTCTGGCTTTCCAGGCCCTCTACTCCTGGGAGGCGTCCCGTAACCCAGGCGACCCTCCCGCGCCTCTTGTTCCCGAAACAATATTTGATTTTTCCTGGCTTGAAAGCGAAAAACGGGACGCCCTGGACGACGGTACCAGGGATTTTTCCCGGCTCCTTATCACCGGCACCATAGAAAATATCAAGGCCGTGGACAAGATGATAAAGGCGCATCTTAAAAACTGGGATTTTTCCCGCCTTAACCGGGTGGACCTGGCGCTGCTCCGCCTGAGCGCCTATACCCTGCTGTTCCAGACCGATATGCCCCCGTCCATAGTCATTGACGAAGCCATAAACATTTCCAAGGAATTCGGGACCGATGATTCTTTCCGCTTTATCAACGGAGTTCTCGACAGTATACGGAAAACCATTCAGGACGAACAGAATTCCGAAAGCGGAGAGCCGCCATGAAAAAATGGGGGCTGCTTCCCTTTGTATGTGCCGCCGGCCTCGTTTTTTCCGTCATCATCAGCGCCGCCCTCCTCTTCCTTGCGGTCATGGGTCTTTCGCCTGACGGTACAGAATCAAAGGCCCAAAAAGAAACCGATCCCTTTTACAGAGCTTTAATTGAATTTGATACAGGCCCCGGCGCGGCACAGTCCCGTCCTGACCGGCTTGACGCGCTTTTGTCGGAACTCGAAAAAAAAGCCCTTGGCGTTGATTCGCGGCTTTCGGTATTAAAGCGCCGGAGAATCCTCGCCCGCCAATACCCTGAATTCACCGAACAGTACCGGGACGCGGCCCTCAGGGCCCAGGAAGATTTTCCCTACTCGGAACCTCTCGCCCTCGCCGCCGCCGAGTCCCTTCTCCTTGAATCAGAGGCGCGGGGTACGCAGGACGACGAGGCCCTTAAAACCCGCCTCGGCGCTCTGGCCGGAACCTTGCCGGCTGACTCCCATGCCCTGGCCGTCCTGGCCCTCAGGGTGCTTGCCGGAGAATGCGCGGATATACGCTCCGCCGCCGCCATACCAGACGCCGAAAGGCTCTTCGATATAGCCGCCGCCGAAACCGGAGGGACGGAGCGCGGACTCCTGACGGTGAACAGCGTGCTGCTCCGTATCCGGGGCGGAAACATTCCCGGCGCCATGGCCCGGCTTGAGGCCCTCCTTAACGCTGGGGACAACAGCGAAGAGACCCTTAAAACCACAGCCGCGCTTATCTACGATTACGGCGATCCCCTCAGGGCGGCGGCCCTTCTCGCCCCCTTTACCGACCCCGAAAGCATAGCAAAAGAGGCCGATGCCCTGTACCTCGGCGGCAGCGTTGACGGCGCGAAAAACCTCTGGAAGCTGCTCCTCTCTCCGGGAGACGATGTCCCCCTGCGGATACGCGAAAGGGCGCTTTACAATCTCGGCGTACTGGAAACCGATACGCGGGCCGCCCGGAGCTATCTGGAAGAACTTTTAATGCTGAACCCCGGCAGCGTCAACGGCATTATGCGCTACAGCCGTCTCCTTCCGGCCCCCGAAGCGATTGCCCTGCTTGAAGGCATTGCTTCCATACAGGACGGGGACGCGGAATTTCCCCTGCGTCTGGAAACGCTCAAGCGGAAGCGGGACCTGGTCCAGCCGGCGCGGCTTGCCGCCGAAACATGGCTGCTCATCAACGCCTATCCTCAGGAACCGGCGGCTTACGAATGGGGGGCCTTCTACTTTGACCTGCAAAGACTCTACGACGAAACAGCCATACTCTTCAGGAACGCCGGTTTTAACAATATTGAAAGCCCGCCTCTTTCCCTCCATAAGGCCCTTCTTTTAATACTCAACGGTTCGATGGAAAGCGGCGAAGAACAGCTCCTCGGCCTGGCAAAAGCCTCCCCGGACTGGAGAATATACGCCAACCTCGGCAGGGTCAGGGAAGCGCGCCGCGGACCCCAGGAAGCACTTTCGTATTACGAAGCGGCCCTGTCCGCGGCCAGCGGGCCGGGAACAGCGGAAAGAGCCAGGCTGGAACTCCGCACGGCCCGTATCAATCTTGCCCTCGGCAAAAACCAGGAAGCCAGAAAAGCCCTGGAACGCGCCGGAGAAATTGACCCTGACAATCTTTCCGTCCAGGTGGAAATTCACCATTTGCGGAACATTCTGGGCTATTAGCCGGGCTGCTTCTTCCCCTTCCTTTCCTGGTATCTTTCAAAAATGAGATACACCACGGGAATGACTGAAAGGGTACGAGCCGTAGTGGTGGAACTTTCTAAAACGGTGATTACACTAGGACGATTCCTTTTATTTTTTCCGCTGCCTGAGAATGCATAAACCGGATACCTTCTTCCAGTTCCCGCAGGGTGAACTGATGGGTTATCATCTTTTTTAGAGGCATTCTTTTTGAC
>JAIRXO010000177.1 GCA_031268255.1 Spirochaetaceae bacterium | reverse complement strand
TAAACAACAACAAATTCCGTGTGGTCTACTTTCCCTCAAAAACTAATGGAAAAGTGGTTATTCTTCTTGTTCGTGGTGTTG
This sequence comes from Spirochaetaceae bacterium, assembly GCA_031268255.1. Classification (GTDB taxonomy): domain Bacteria; phylum Spirochaetota; class Spirochaetia; order Treponematales; family Breznakiellaceae; genus JAIRTD01. The sequence continues at coordinate 8,877 of JAIRXO010000177.1, read as the reverse complement.
GTGAGGTTAGTGGTTCTTCTTCTTTATTGTCAGTGCCGTCCGTGTGGTCCGTGGCCCATCTCCCCTTCTTGTCATCCCCCCTTCCTCCGGGTATCATATCGTATCAGAAGGAGCCCCGCATCATGGCCAAATACCCCTTTGAGACTATCGAACCCAAGTGGCAGAAATACTGGGAGGATCACAAAACCTTTAAGGCAGAGGAGGACCCGTCTTTTCCCAAAGACAAGCGGGCCTATGTGCTTGATATGTTTCCCTATCCCTCTGCCCAGGGACTCCATGTGGGGCACCCGGAAGGGTATACCGCCACGGATATTTACTGCCGCTATCTCAGGATGAAAGGCTGTAATGTGCTGCACCCCATGGGTTTTGATTCCTTCGGCCTTCCGGCGGAAAACTACGCCATAAAAATGGGTGTCCATCCGGCAAAAACCACCGCCGATAACATAGAACACTTCAGGCGGCAGATAAAAGCCCTGGGGTTTTCATACGACTGGGACAGGGAGCTTGCCACTTCGGACGAGAATTACTACAAATGGACTCAGTGGATATTCCTCAAGCTGTTCGAAAAGGGCCTGGCCTACGAAGCCGAGAGTCCCATCAACTGGTGCCCGTCCTGCAAGACCGGCCTTGCCAACGAAGAAGTTGTGGACGGGCTTTGCGAACGCTGCAAGACCAGGGTGGTGCGCAGGCGCATACGGCAGTGGATTCTCAAAATTACCGCCTACGCCGAAAGGCTCCTCGACGACCTCGACGGCCTGGCCTGGCCCGAACCAGTCAAACAGATGCAGCGTAACTGGATAGGCCGCTCCGAAGGCGCCAATGTTGTTTTCAAAATAGACGGGCATACCGGCCCTGACGGCGGCCCCCTGGAACTCGAAATATACACGACCCGGCCCGACACTCTCTTTGGCGTTACCTACATGGTCCTCTCGCCCGAACATCCCCTGGCAGAGACAATCACCTCCCCCGCCCAAAAGGCCGCCGTGTCCGCCTACCTCGAAGAAGCGGCAAAAAAAAGCGACCTGGAACGCACCGATCTTGCCAAAACCAAAACCGGCGTATTCTCGGGCGCTTACGCGGTCAATCCGGTAAACGGCGGAAAAATCCCCGTCTGGATAGCCGACTATGTACTCATCTCCTACGGCACCGGCGCAATCATGGCGGTCCCCGCCCACGACGAGCGCGATTGGGAATTCGCCAAAACCTTCAACTTGCCAATCATCCCGGTTGTGTCATCATCGCCTCCAAAAGGGGGGAAAGCCCCCCTCGCTCCAGACCCGCGCTCCGCTGGGTCTTCCGCTTCCCCCCTTCCTGGGGGCTCCGCCCCCAAGCCCCCATCCGGCGGCATCGAAATCGGAAACGGCGAAGCCGTTTCCGAATGTACGACCGCCGAAGGCTGGTCGATCAACTCAGGCCCTTTCAGCGGCCTCCCCACAGCCGAAGCCAAGGCAAAGGTAAGTTCCTGGATAGAGGAACAGGGCTTCGGCAGGAAGGCGGTAAACTACAAACTCCGGGACTGGATATTCAGCCGCCAGCGTTATTGGGGAGAACCCATTCCCATAGTTCACTGCGATACCTGCGGCATTGTGCCGCTGCCGGAAAAGGACCTGCCGCTGAAACTCCCGGATGTGCGGTCCTACGCGCCGACAGGCACGGGCGAATCACCGTTAGCCGCCATAAGCGGCTGGGTAAACACCGTCTGCCCCAAATGCGGCGCCAGGGCAAAACGCGAAACCAACACCATGCCACAGTGGGCGGGCTCCTGCTGGTATTATCTCCGCTACCTCGACCCCCACAACAAAGAAACATTCGCCGCCCCTGACAAGCAGGAGTACTGGGGGCCTGTAGACCTCTATGTAGGCGGCGTGGAACACGCGGTACTCCACCTCCTTTACAGCCGTTTCTGGCACAAAGTCCTGTACGACTTCGGCCTTGTAAAAAGCAAGGAGCCCTTCATACGCCTCGTAAACCAGGGCATGATCACCAGTTTCGCCTATCAGCGCGGGGACAAGACCCTGGTCAGCGCCGATCAGGTCGAAAAAATATCCGAAGGCCGCTTTATCGAGAAGGAGAGCGGCGAAGAAGTTACCGAAGTCATAGCAAAAATGTCAAAGAGCCTTAAAAATATCATCAACCCCGATGATATAGTCAGGGACTACGGCGCCGATGCCCTGCGGGTCTACGAAATGTTCATGGGTCCCCTTGAGGTGAGTAAGCCCTGGAGTACCGCCGGCCTTACCGGTGTCTCACGCTTTCTGGAACGCCTGTGGGCCATAGCGGAAAAGTGCCGCCCGGATTCGCCTGAGTCCGTGGTTGAGCCCGCGGTCGAGCCCGCGGTCTCTGACAACTGCGTCAGGCTGCTTCACAAAACCATTAAAAAGGTAAGTAACGACACGGCAACGCTGAACTTCAACACTGCCATAAGCCAGATGATGATTTATTCCAACGAACTTGCCAAACTGGGCGAAGTCCCCTGTTCACTCTGGGAACCCCTGGTCATCATGGCAAGCGCCTATGCCCCCCACCTGGGGGAAGAACTGTGGGAAAGGCTTGGCCACAGCGAATCGGTTTCCCGCCGCGCCTGGCCGGTCTGGGACGAGACACTGGCCGCCGACAATGAAGTTACCATCGTGGTTCAGGTAAACGGAAAGATAAGGGATAAATTTACCGCCCCGGCGGGAACGCCAAAAGCGGACCTCGAAAAAACCGCCGGGGCCCTGCCGGGTGTACTCAAGTGGACCGAGGGCAGGACCGTGGTAAAGGTCATCTCCGTCGCCGATAAACTGGTCAACCTGGTTATTACATAGTTTAGTCTCCCGGACTTATTTCGAGGTTGTCAAAAGAATGGACGCTCCAGACCTGTTCGCTTGTTTTTACGGCCTGGACCCTGACCCGGTCGCCGGGCCTGGTCAGCGGCGCTTCGAGCTGGGAAACCCCCGCGACAAGGATTCTGTCCCCGGCGCCGCCGACAACAAAGCTGTAGTAGCTTTCGCCTGCCTGTGTATACTGACCCCAGCGTTCCACAACGCCTGAAATCTCAACAATATCCGCTTCCGGGGTGTTAAGGGCGGCTGTGCCGCCTGAGCGCATTTTAACCATATAATCTATCTTTGCCGCTTGTATGGTATTGCCTATGCCGACGACCTGATGCCTTGCTATGTTGACCAGGGCGAACATTTTGGTAATGCGGCTTTGGGGGTCCTGAAGGCCAAAGAAATAAGTGGGCTGGCCCTCTACCATTACCGGCAGGGGAAAATTGGCGTTGTAACGAAGGGGCTTTATCCTTTCGTCACCGAGGGCCGAAACCTGGGCCGCCCATTCATCGGCGCCCGAGAGGTTAAAATATTCACTCTGCTTGGTCCTGAGATTAACCAGAACAAATCCTACGGTTGATTCGTCCGCGCCGTTATAGGAAGTCAGGCTGTCAAAAAGATAGCAGTCCCCGTCCCGGTAAACAAGGGCGTTGCCCGGATCGGACTGGAGCAATCCCACCTTGCCAAAATGGGTATTCCAATAGCCGCCGCTGTACGCTCCCCAGGCAGCAAGCTGTTCTTCTATAAACTCCACAGGCTGGATGCGGTCTATCCACAGGGGCGCTTCGTCAATACCGTAGCGCCCGTATTCGCCGCTCTCCGCGTCCACCACAAAGATACCTTTTACTTCGGGAGCGCCCCATATTATGGAGTTGTAATATTCAGGAATTACCCAATAGGGATGAAGAGTATCGTCAAGCTCGAACATCCAGTCGGCCCTGAGGGCTGTGGGGGCATGGCTGTATATGATGCGCTCAAGTTTATCTCCCCAGGCGGCATGACCTTCGGGCTGGACCCGTATACGCAAATCCTTTCCGTCGATTTTTGTAATGAGCCGCACATCGTCGCTGTTGGTCATGGATACCATAATATAGCCGGGGGTTCCCTCAGGGTTTCTGCTATAGGCAAAAAAGCCTTTGTGCAATATGGGAGCGACCAGGTACAGTTTGCCGTTTACCTCCTGCCGGGTATATTCGCCTATTACCACCGATGAACCTATGGCGCCTAACTGGCCCAAAAGTTTGTCCCCCAGAACCCCGGCCTGGGCTTCGTTGACCCAGGGAAGCTGCCCGGGATCAAAAACAGGGAGATCCGATTCTTTGAATTCGGCGCCCGGAGGAATCTTAAGCTGGGCGGCATATCGCCGGGCGTTCAGCATATGGCTTGAGAGAAAAAGGGGAATTATAAGGAGCAGTACATAAAGAACCGCCGATACCGACATACACAGGACCTTTCTCCTTCCAATAAGGCTTACGGTCAGGGCAATAAGGAGGATGGCCAGAAGCCAATAGGCTGTACTCCCGGCAGCGCCAAAGGAAAGGGGTATATGGTTTTTCCAGACCCCGAGCCATATAAACAAGGCGGCTTCCGCAATCACCGCTGCAAAGGCGATTATCGTGAACATATAAACTTCCCTCCGTAGACAGTATACCGCGAAAACCCGCCGCCGGAACACTAGGCGTTCATCAAGAGCCGCCGCTCGCGTACAGCGGCAAGCCTTTCCTCCAGGACCCGCGCCTGGCCGCTTTCTACAAGGGCCTTAATCTCCCCAAGGCTTTTTTCAAACTGCCCTATGCGGGAAAGCAGGGCGCTTGAGTTCTCGATAAAGAGTTCTGTCCACATGGGGGCGTTAAGCATGGCTATGCGGGTAAGGTCCTCAAAACTCCCGCCGCCGAAACTCGTTATGTTCGTGTCGGCCTCGCAGTCTATGAGGGCGGCGGCGATAACATGGCAGAGCTGGCTGGTAAAGGCAATCTTGCGGTCATGTTCGGCGGCGCTGGTTTCGGTAACTTTTCCAAATCCCATGCGGCGAATGAGTTTTTTTATGTAGTCAATATGTTCGCCCTTGTTCCGCTTTAAGGGGGTGAGTATGTAGTTCTTTCCCCGGAAATCGCAGTACATCGAGCAGGCATAGCCTCCCTTCTCGGAACCCGCCATGGGATGGCCGGGTATAAAGTCAAGGTCCTCCCGCAGGGTTTCTTCCATGGCCGCGCAGATGGCGCCCTTGACCCCGGCAATGTCGGTGATGAGGGCGCCGTTCTTAAAAGACCCCATACGGGCTTTCATAAAGGAAAGCAGCGTCGAGGGATTAAGGCAGAGGTAGACAAGGTCGGCGCGTTCAAGCAGGGCTTCGGGAGAAACAAAGCCTTCGTCAATGACCCCTCCGGCAAGGGCGGCGTTAAGGGCGGAACTGTCCGTATCACAGGCAAGGAGCTTTCCTTTTCCGGCGGCGCCGCATTTTCTCAGGGCCAGGGCCACGGCTCCTCCCATAAGGCCGAGGCCCACAATGCCTATGATACATTCTTCCACGGGCTTCACGCGCTTACCCCCGGTTTTCTGCCTTCCAGAGCGGCATAGCCCGAAAGAATTTTCATAAGTGAAGCAAACTCAGCGGGGGTAATGGCCTGCTCGCCGTCGCAGAGGGCGTTTTCTGGATCATTGTGTACCTCTACGATGAGACCGTCAGCTCCCGCGGCCACAGCCGCCTTGGCCATGAGGGGCACCATCCAGTTGACCCCCGTGGCGTGGCTGGGGTCAACAATCACCGGGAGGTGGCTTTGCCGCTTCAGGTACGGAACCGCCGCGAGGTCCAGGGTGTTCCGCGTATAGGAATCAAAACTCCTGATGCCCCGTTCGCAGAGTATGATCCGGTCGTTACCGCCCGCCATGATATACTCAGATGCCATGAGCAGTTCGTTTACGGTAGCGGCAAGCCCCCGCTTGAGCAGTATGGGCTTGCGGCTGCGGCCCAGTTCCTTGAGGAGGGTATAATTCTGCATATTCCTCGCGCCGACCTGAATTATGTCAACATCCTCGTAAAGCTCAAGCTGATGTGTGGCCATAAGTTCGGTAACTATAGGAAGGCCGGTTTCTTTTTTTGCCTCAAGGAGCAGGTCAAGGCCCTCGCAGCCAAGGCCCTGGAAACTGTAGGGACTGGTCCTGGGCTTAAAGGCGCCGCCCCGCAGAAAACCCGCGCCGGCCTTTTTAACCTGCCTTGCTATGTCAACAACCTGTTCCCGGCTTTCCACCGAACAGGGGCCGGCGATGATGCCCAGATAGCCTCCGCCCAGGCGGCTTTCCTTTCCATCCCCGTTGACCACGCTTATAACGCTGTCATCAGGATGGAACTTTCGGTTTGCACGCTTGTAGGGTTCCTGAACCCGCAGAACCTTCTCAACAAGATGACTGGCCCGGATAGACTCGGCGTCAAGACCCGACGTGTCGCCCACAAGACCCAGTACGGTCTGCGAAGTCCCCACAGAACAGTGGACGGCAAAACCCCGCTGTTTCAGAGCCTCGCAGTAGGCGCTGATTTCCCCAGGCTCTGTCCCGGCTTTCATTACAATAATCATGACGCACTCCTTTCAACATAAAAAAAGGGAGGCCCCTTTCGGAGCCTCCCTGTATGCACAAGGCAAGACCTAGCGGCTTATGATGCCACACGGTCAGACTCCTCAGAGCGGAAGAGAAGATAATAGTAGTAAAAGTAATACGAAGAGAACGTACTGCCTGAACCCTGGCATCCGCCTGAAAAGTCTTTCATAATTTATCCAGACCATAGCACAAAGACGGCGGACGCGTCAAGGACCCGAAGGCAATGCTGATAACCCTGGCTCCCCTGAGTTCGGGGAGGCGGGTAAAAAGCCGGTGTATGCCCGCCACTCCTATATCACAGACAAGTTTTGTTTTGCTGCCAAAAAATTCCGCGCTGCGCAGGGCTGCCGATACGCCCGGCAAGCTCTGGCAGGGCCCTGGTTCCAAGTACGGGGATTCCTTTTTCGCGCATGCGGATAATGATGGCCTCGGCCTGTTCAACGGTCTTTCCCTGGCAGTACACCACCTCAGGGCATCCGGTCCTCCGCTGTCTGCCGCTGTCGATAAAGGCAAAACCCAAATCGTCGGAAAACTCCTCATGACCGGTCATGGTTCCCCCCTGAGCCGTCCGGCGCGGCCCGCCGTATAAGGGCTTCCGCTTCGTCAAGGGTAAGATTCCTTTCCCGTGCCAGGCGCGCCCGGTCCTCAAATTCAATTTTTGAACGTCCCTCAGAAAAAATAATTTTTTCCCTGGCTTCGCCAAAGTCCCCGGCAAGGCGGCGCTCTTCCCTTGGGAGGGAAACGCGGGACAGGGGGATTTCCCTGTAGCCTATGGCCGTGGAGTGACGGAAAAGAACCCCGCCCAGGAGAGCGGAAGTCTCAGGCCGGCACAGTACAGACACCACGGTTCCGGGCCGGGATTTTTTCATGCAGCAGGGAATAAAGACAACATCCAGAGCGCCGCCCTCAAAAAGCCTTTCCATGAGGAAACCCAGGGCCTCGCCTGACATATCGTCGATATTGGTTTCCATGAGGAGAAGGTTTTCGCGTATCCGGGATCCGTCTTTGTCCGGTTCCGTCTCCCGCCAGGAGACCCGCAGCACATTGGGCTTGTCCAGCTTCCGCGTCCCTATGCCTGTGCCGGTTTTTATTTCCCGGTACGAAACAGGACCGGTGATAAACTCATCCACACAGGACGCGAGTATGGCCGCGCCGGTGGGAGTGGTCATCTCCTTGTCAAAGCCCCCGGCCTTTACCGGCAGGCCCTGGACAAGCAGCAGGGTGGCCGGGGCGGGAACAGGCAGTATGCCGTGGGCGCATTGTACTGTCCCGCCGCCAAGTTCAATCGCGCCGGAAGTAACGCGGTCGGGTTTCAATATATCAAGACAAACTGCGGCGCCCACAATGTCAATAATCGAATCCAGAGCGCCGACCTCATGATACGCGATTTCATCCTCAGGAACCCCATGCACCCTGGATTCGCAGGCGGCAATGCGGCTGAAAATATCCAGCGCCCGTTTTTTCACCCCGTCACTGAGACCCGAGCGTTCTATCAGCGCCTTGATTTCCTTCCAGGAGTTATGCGCATGGCTGTGGTGGTCATGGTGATGTTCGTGGCTGTGATGGTGTTCGTGGTCGTGATGGTGTTCGTGGTGGTCTGAAAGTTTTACGACGGCGCGGGTTCCGGTGATGTTGTTCCGTTCGTCCCGAACAAAGTCAAGGCTCCAGCCGGAAAGGCCGAGTTTGTCAAGTTCCTTCCCCAGTTCCTGAGGATCAACGCCAAGGTCAACAAAGGCCCCCAGGGCCATATCCCCGGAAATACCGGCGAAACAGTCAAAATGCAGGGTATTCAAATTCTTCTCCTCCAAAAAAGCAAGCCGCGCGGAACAGAACAGGCGCGAAGGGTTCACCCAGGTACGCCTATGGCCCGGTTCAGGCTGCCCATGACATAACCTTCAAGATCGAAGGCAACATAGAGAAAGCCGAAGGATTTCAGCACTACGGTGATTCCCTTCTCTTTCGCGGCTTCGAGTATGCGGCGTAACAAAGGAAAGAACTGTCTACGCCGCCGGAAAAAGCCACCGCGGCGCTTCCCAAGGCAGAAATAGAATTCAGCAGGGACTGATATTTTTCATCAATATCCAATTCTACTCCCCTAACGAGAAAATTGTGGTAATTCCCTTCATGGGAGTCGAGGACGGAAACGCTTCATGCGTTTTCCGGTGCGGGAACGGTCTGTTAAAACTAAAGCAGGGTTATCCTGAAACTTCGGTTTCAGGATAACAGTTAAATTTATCCGCTTTTTGCAATCAGGTCAAGTCTTAGCCTGATGACGTGTCGCCGTGCAATAGAAAAGTCCCCAAAATCCGTTCAGTAGAAATGTCCCCCTGCGTGCAATAGAAAAGTCCCCATTTCGTAGGATAAGCCAGGAGGAACAATGGCGAAACGACTGCCCAAGGGGAGCGAAAGGCTCCGTGGCAAAATCATGGAACTGGTGAAACAGGGACACAAGACCTTACAGGCGGCCTCC
>JAIRXO010000118.1 GCA_031268255.1 Spirochaetaceae bacterium | reverse complement strand
GCGCCGGAACCGCCTTCCCGCCGCCTTCCTGTTCCTTACCGGCGTCAGCGGGAGAACGGCGCTGTGCAGGACTCCTGGGCTTCTCTCCGCCTCTTGCCGTTTCCGCGCCGCCCTTTGCCGCTTCCGCGCCGCTCCTTGCCGCCGCCGCGCCGCCCCTTGCCTCCTGTTTCCGCGAAAGGCTGATGCGCTTCCGGTCCCTGTCCAGGGCGATGATGCGGAATTCGAGGACATCGCCGGCCTTGACCAGGCTCATGGGGTCTTTCACATAATGGTCGCTTAATTCCGAGATATGAACCAGGGCGGTTTCCTTTATCCCGATATCGACAAAGGCGCCAAAGTCAACCACGTTTTTGATTTTGCCGGTGATGGTCATTCCCTCGCTCAGGTCCTCGAATGAGACAACCCCCTTGCGAAGTATGGGCTCAGGATAATCGTCTCTGGGGTCCCGGTTTGGCTTCTTGAGTTCTTCCACTATATCCCTGATGGTTGTGTCGCCTATGCCGTGTTCTTCCTTTAGCCCCGCCGCAAATAGCCCCGCAAAAAGTTCCCCGCCAGGACTCCCGCCGCTTGTAGTAACCGTCTTTCCCGAGGCAAGCTGCTCCTGTATTTTCCGCGCGGCGGCGTAGTTTTCGGGATGCACCCAGGTATTGTCCAGGGGGTCGCTGCTTTCCGGTATTTTAAGAAAACCCGCGCACTGTTCATAGCTTTTTGGCCCCATGCCCGGAACGGAAGTCAGTTCGCCCCTGCTCGAAATCCTGCCTTTCTCTTCCCGGTATTTGACGATTTTTCTTGCCAGGGCGGCGTTGATGCCCGACACATATTTAAGAAGCGACACGCTTGCCGTGTTGAGGTTTACCCCCACGCTGTTCACCACCGAGGAGACAACCTCGTCAAGAGTTTCGGAAAGTTTTTTCTGGTTGACATCATGCTGATACAGACCAACGCCTATGGACTTGGGATCAATTTTGACCAGCTCGGACAGGGGGTCCTGGAGACGGCGGCCTATAGAAATGGCCCCCCGAATGGTCAGGTCAAGGCCGGGGAATTCTTCCCTGGCTATGTCGCTGGCGGAATATACCGAAGCGCCGTCCTCATCCACGACAGTGTAAAGTGCTTCCAGATTATTTTCGCTTATTACGCAGGAGACAAGTTCCTGGACATCACGGGACCCGGTTCCGTTGCCCACGGCGATAAGTTCAACCTGATAATTCCTGACAGCCTCAAGGAGCAGCTTTTTTGCCTCCTCCTGTTTGTGGTTGTATATGACGAAATTCCCCAGATACTTTCCCGTATCGTCAAGACAGGCGCATTTGGTTCCGGTGCGTATACCCGGGTCTATACCCAATACCCTGGTACCCTTGATGGGCCGCTGGAGGAGAAGATTTTTAAGATTTTCGCTGAACACCGAAATACCGTGATCATCGGCGCTGTCGCTCTGGTCGCCCCTGAGCTCCCTGATGACAGCCGGAGAGAGGAGCCGTTTAAGCGCGTCCTCTATGGCAGTCTTGTGGTAATCATTATGCAGGGAATATTTTTTCCAGAGCATCCTGACCGCCGTTTCTTCATCCGTATCAATAGTCACATCCAGAGCGCCCTCCCGTTCTCCCCTGTTGATGGCAAGAATACGGTGGGGCTTTATCTGGGAAAGAGCTTCCTTATAATCCCAGTACATTTGATACGTCGAAGTCTTTTTTTCTTCCTCGCCGCCCTTTCCCTTGACCAGCACCATACCGTCAGAAATATAGAAGGCTTTTATTTCCGAACGGTTCCCGGTATCCTGGGCAGCTTCCTCGGCGATAATATCCATGGCCCCCTGCAGCGCATCCTCACAGGACGCGACAACAAGCTCAGGCGGCGTGTCATCCGCATTGCGTATATAGTCCGCCGCCATGGCAAAGAGAGCCCCGCCCTCAAGCTCCTTCATGGCCGCCGCAAGCCCCTCAAGACCCCTTTCCACAGCCATCATGCCCCTGGTTTTTTTCTTGCGCTTGTAAGGAGCGTAAATATCCTCAAGCTCGGTCAGCGTAGCCGCCCCGGTGATATTCCCGTAAAGAGCTTCGGTAAGTTTTCCCTGGGACCAGATACCCCGTATGATTTCCATACGCCTGGACTCAAGATTTTTAAGACTCGCCAAAAGATGCTCTATATCCCTGACCTGGACCTCGTCAAGACTTCCGGTTTTTTCTTTCCGGTACCGGGCAATAAAAGGAACCGTGCTACCCTCAGCCAAAAGCTCCGCCACCACCCTGACCTGACCCTCTTTGATACCCAGCGCGGACGCCGCCCGCCCCACAAGAACACGCTCATCAAGCGTGAGCGCCTCAATAAATTCCTCAGTAAATTCCATACCCTGAATTGTAGCAGGTGAACCCATAAGAAGGCTAGCGCACCCATCTCCATGATGAAGGGGGGCGCATTTCCCCACCGCCGTCCGCGCAAAGGAATTTTGTTACGCGCCCCCCTGCGGCCGGGCCACGGTCCCGGCCTACCCCCCAAATGCGGCACGGCGTAGGCCCACCCGAAAAAGCGCCATAGCAAGGCGTATGGCGTCCCTCCGATAAATTCAGCGCGGTGTGGGGCTCAATGATGCCGCTGTCTGCCGATAAAATTGGCAAGCCCCCAAAGTCCCCGGTATGCCGTCGAGTCTCGAAGGGCCGTCGTCCAATAACAGCGCCATAGCAAAGCGTATGGCGTCCCTCCGATAAATTCAGCGCGGTGTGGGGTTCAATGATGCCACTGTCTGCCGATAAAATTGGCAAGCCCCCGAAATCCCTGGTATGCCATTGCGCCTCGAAGGGCCGCCGCCCAATAAAAGCGCGCAAGTTCTCCCTCGCGTGAGCGAGTTCTTAGCGCGTCCAGAAAACCGGACGAGCCCCTTTTTTCTCGCCGCTTTGCCTGTACTCATCTTCGCCGCGCCCGCCTTCACCATTAGAACAACGTCCCTTTTCCGTGTTGTCTGTGAGGTCGGTGGTAAAATTCATAATTGATTTTTATTCCGCGTCCCATTGACAATGAAAGCTCTATTTCCCATGATGAAAAGGATGGATAGCAATATACGGCTTACAAAAGCCTATCTGGATACCCTGGCTACCAGCGAACTTACCCGGCTGGCGGATTCACTGGGTATAGACATTCCTCCTGA
>JAIRXO010000068.1 GCA_031268255.1 Spirochaetaceae bacterium | reverse complement strand
GTTTTCTGAAGCCGTTGTTGCGCGGGTCGAACTCGCTTGAACTGTTGTTGATTTTTTTTCCTACGCCGCCAAGGTAGGCCCAGCCTGTTTCGTCGGCCATGTCGTCAACGGAATCCCTGAGCAGTTTGAGGAGCTGCCGGTCAACCTTGAATTCTTTTTTGGGTCTGGCGCTGGGCCTGTCCTCGTCGTTTTCTTCTTCGGCGGCTTCCCGGAGTATTTCGGTATAGATGAATTTGTCGCAGACGGCCACAAAGGCCCTGGGCGTTTTCTTTTCGCCGAAGCCGTAGACGGTGAGGCCGCTTTCCCGTATGCGGGCGGCGAGGCGGGTAAAATCAGAGTCGCTTGAGACTATGCAGAAGCCGTTGAGTTTGTCGGTGTAAAGAAGGTCCATCGCGTCGATAATCATGGCGCTGTCGGTGGCGTTTTTTCCGGTGGTGTACGAAAACTGCTGTATGGGCTGTATGGCGTGTGTAAGCAGTTTATCTTTCCAGGACCGCAGATGGGTACTGGTCCAGTCGCCGTAAATACGTTTAACGCTGGCCACGCCGTATTTGGCTACTTCGTCCAAAAGACCTTCAATAATAGAAGATTGGGTATTGTCGGCGTCAATGAGCACCGCCAGGGCCGCGTCGTTCTGGGGACCTGATGTAGGTAGTAAGGGCATATAATCCTCCGTTTTATGTTCCAAATATGGATTTTTTTATCCGCCTGATTAAACTGATCTTTGCCAGGGGGATGCGGATTTCTTCTGCCTGGCTTTCATGTTCCGCGCCGGACAGGCCGGCTGTCAACAGTACCAGTATACTTTCCCCGTCATTTTTTTCCAGAGCCTGGGGAAGGGCCAAAAGCTGTCTGGGTTTTCCATCCGGGGACCACGAGAGTTCTACCAGGGACTTGAGCGCGATAGCCTGTTTTGCGACAGCCTGCTTGCCTATATAATCAAGGCCCCTGGCTTCGAGGCGCTCATATTTTACCGATGCGTCCTTGAGCTGGGAATCGGTGAGTATAAGCCGCCTTTCCACGCGGGCCGAAAGTTCCGCTTTTTCTTCTTTTGAAAGTTTCATGCCGGCGAGCAGGGAGCGGAAGTGGTCCTTGAGCTTTTCCGCGGCCTCGCCGGTCCGGGGCGGGACCGCGCCGCAGCCGGAAAGAATTTTTCCGTGTTTTCCTTTAAGTGAAAGGTCCCCCTTGAATTTTGATGCCGGCGAGGGATAGGGCGGCGGGGGTTTTGCCTGTTCCGCTGGCTTCGCCACGGCAAGGGGCTGGGCGATGATGTCAACTCCCGCCCTGCCAAGGGTCTCAAAGGCCGCCTCCCGGTCATCTTCCCGTATAAGGTATACCCCCGGCGCGAGGGTTCCGGCTATGAGCGACGAGATCTCGGCGGTTTCGGCAAGGTAGCGCCGTTCCGCGGAAAGGGTCAGCACAAGCCCCCGGTGGAAACTTACTTCGTGGTAGCGTTTTTCCCAGTCCCCGAGGGTCCAGGCAAGGCTCTGGTCAGGGGTAAAGCCTGACAGCCTGGTGATAAGGGCGCACATGGCTTCTACGGAAATGCCCCGGTCAAAACCCCTGACCACGGAAAGCCGGGTAAGCTCAAAGCGGGGGGCGGTTCCCGCTTCGCGGACCGAACAGAAACGGGCCAGTTCGAGGGCGTCGGCAAGGGCGATTTCCGGGTAAAGTATCAGGGAAAACGTCGAGTCTATGGCGATGCGGGGCGCGTTACCGGACACGCCGCCTTCCGCGTCGCGGGACGTGTTACCGTCTGGGGCATCCGGGAATTCTGTCCGCATATATGACTGGCCGTGTTCTTCGAGCAGTCCCGCGATTTCCAGGGCTTTAAGCACATGAAGAATAAAACGTTCCTGTGTTTTCGTCTGGACATTAAGAGACTTAACAAGAAGGGGAAAAAGCCGTATAAGGGTGGAACGGGGGTAGAGCGTGCCCTTTTCCAGGCTGCAGGTAAAACCGTAAATGACCCTGGCCAGGGCCTGTACCAAAGGCCGTTTAAGCCATGAATTGGTTTTTTCAGGTTCCTCAAAATACGCGGTAAGGGCCGCGGCAAGGTATATGCGTCTTTCCTCTGGCGGAAGCCCGGAAAATCCGGCGAGTTTTTCTTCGTCAACGCGGGAAGCTCCGTCGTCGTCGAGGCGTATGAGCCCCAGCACCTGGAGGCTTCCCAAAAGGGACTCAAGTTTTATTCCGGGGAAAACGCGCTTTCCTTCGTCCAGGATTTTTTTTCTGAGCCTGCCCTCGGCCTTAAAGAGGTTTCCCTGGTCGTAGATAAAGGCAAAAACAGCGGCAAAAAGCGGGGCCGAAAGGCGGGCCGGTTTCCCCCGGGTTTCTTTTTTGGATGTCTGCGCCGCGGGGAAAAGCGGCGAGGCGTCGAGGGCAAAGGCTTCCAGCGCGCCTTCAAGGGCGGGATTGAGGGCCAGGCGGCTCATCTGGTCATCCCTGAAACGGTATACGATAAAACGCTCTTCCAGGTTGAGAAGCCGGCTGTGCAGGTCCGCATAGGAAAGTTCGCCGCCAAAAAAACTTTCCAGTTCTCCGGGAAGGGGTTCGCCGAGTACCGCGATGGCGGCGATGATTTTTCTGTCGTCCTCGTCAATATAGGCGGCAATGGTTTCCTGAATGTCCTTCCGGTTAAGAAAGCCGGCAAGGTCGTCAAGGAGGGTCTGCTTGTTGAAAGGGGTTTTTATACTGCCAAAGACGCTGCGCAGGAGTTCAAAAAAAGCGGCGTCAGGCAGTATCATGAGGGCCGCCTTCCATTCCTCAACGGGACGGAACAGGGAGGACTTCACGGCAGAACTTCCTTTTGGGCGTTTTCCGACGAGAGGATTTCTTCGAGACTCCAATATTGAATCGAATAGGTGTAGCCCTGCTCGGCAAGAAATTTGCGCCTGTTAGACGCAAAATCCTCTTCTACCGTATAACGGGAAACCAGGGTGTAAAAATACGAATTGCGTTTTTTTGGCCTGATGATGCGTCCCAGGCGCTGGGCTTCTTCCTGACGGGAGCCGAAGGAGCCTGAAATCTGTATGGCCATGGACGCGTCGGGAAGGTCTATGGCAAAGTTCGCCACTTTGGATACGACGATGATACGAAGTTCGCCGTTTCTGAAAGCCTGATAGATGTGCTCCCTTTCGCCGTTAGGCGTTTTGCCGGTTATGAGCGGCGCCTTGAGGAGGGCCGCTGTTATTTCAAGCTGGCTGAGATACTGGCCTATGACCAGTATATGATCTTCTGGATGATTGGCGATAAGCTCCCGCACTATGGCCGCCTTGTAGGGGTTTTCGCTGGCCATGCGGTATTTTTCCCGCGGGGGAGCGACCGCGTAGGGAATCTTGTGGTCCTCGGGCATATCAAGGCGTATTTCGGTACACAGGGCGCTGGCTATCCAGCCCTTGCTTTCAAGGTCTTTCCAGGGGACATCATAGCGTTTGGGACCCACAAGGCTGAATACCGCGTCCTCGGCATGGTCCTCCCGTACCAGTGTCGCCGTAAGCCCAAGACGCCTTACGGCCTGAAGTTCGGCGGTAATCCTGAACACCGGCGCGGGCAGAAGATGTACTTCATCATAGATGATGAGGCCCCACTGCCTCAGGCGGAACAGCGGAAAATGGGGGAAATCAGCGTCTTTATCCGGCCTCCAGGTGAGTATCTGATAGGTGGCGATGGTAACCGGCGCTACGGATTTTGAGTCGCCTGAATATTCGGCTATGGTTTCCCTGGGTAATCCGGTTTTGTCAAGAAGTTCGTTTATCCACTGATGAACCGCCGCCACGTTGGTAGTCAGTATGAGGGTATTGGTTTTAAGAAGGGACATGACAAGCATGCCGACCATGGTCTTTCCTGAACCGCAGGGCAGAACCACGACGCCGTAGCCTGAGCCCGGAGCGCCGCTGCCAAGTACGGCGGCGGCGGCCTCGTGCTGGTAGTCCCTGGGGGCAAAGGGCTTGCCCGACGCGGAGACAGAGCGGAGGCTAATCTCAAGCGGCTCTCCCTTAACCAGAGGGGCCTCGTCTTTTACCGGCCAGCCAAGTTTTATGAGTTCCCTTTTGACGCTCCCCCGGTCAATCAGGCGGACAAGAAAACCACCCTGCGTTTTCCGTATCAATTTTTCCAGCGGTTTTGCCGCGCCTAATTCGGCGAGAATGGCTTCGTCATCGCTGGTAAGGAAAAGATCGCCGCTTCCCTTTCCAGAACCAAGGGGGGCTGCCGCCTCCTGGTGTTCCGGCCCTGTCTCAGGGCCTTCCGCCTCAGGCCGGACAAGTCCGGGGCTGATGAGCCTGATCTTGCCATACCGGGACATAACGCCTGAAAATTCATCCATTACACGCAGGGGAACAGGGTAGCGGGAATATTTTTCCAGCACCTCCAGGACCTCCTCAGGGCCCAGGCCGGCGCTTGCCGCGTTCCACAGGGAAAGGGAACTGATACGGTAGGTGTGCAGGTGTTCCGGCGATTTTTCCAGCTCGGCGAAGGGCAGCAGGGCGGACCTCGCCTCCTCCGCCAGCGGGGCGTGGACATCAAGGAGCAGGGTACGGTCACTTTGGACAATGAGCGGATTCGACGGATTGCTTTCCATAACTTATCTATTATAATGAAAAGCGCCGTAATTTAATAGTAGAATGAACCATATAAACTTGTACCGTCCGGTGAAAATCGGCGCTCTGGAAATCCCCGGCAACCTCTTTCTCGCCCCTGTGGCAGGCTATACGGACAGGGCGTTCCGCTCGATCTGCGCGGCATGGGGCGCGGACTTTTCCTTTACAGAACTGGTTTCTTCCGAAGCCCTGGTACGCACGGCGAACAAGGGGCTTTCCAGGACAGAACAACTCCTCGTGCGGGGCGACGGGGAAAAACGCTACGGGATACAGCTTTTTGGCTCAGACCCCCTTGTCATGGCCAGGGCGGCGGCCCTGCTCGAAGATTTTTCCCCTGACGCGCTTGATATAAACTCAGGCTGCCCGGTCCCCAAGGTAGTCAAGAGCGGCGCGGGTTCCGCCCTGGTACGGGACCCTTCCCGGCTCGCCGCCCTGGTCTCCTCGGTGGTCAAGGTCTGCGAAACCCGTCTCGGCGGGATTCCGGTAACCGTAAAGATACGCTCCGGCTGGGACAGCGATTCGATAAATTACCGGGAAACCGCCCGGGCCGCCGTGGAAGCCGGCGCTTCACTGGTGTCCCTCCACGGCAGGACCAGGGCGCAGGGCTACGGCGGCAAAAGCGACTGGTCCCACATCGCCGACCTCGCCTCGCGGCTTGCGGTTCCGGTCATCGGGTCAGGCGATCTCTATACCCCCGAAGACGCCCTGCGTATGCTCGGCCAGACCGGCTGCGCCGGGGTCATGTTTGCCAGAGGCGCCCTGGGAAACCCTTTTATATTCAGCGCCGCAAAAGCCCTGCTTACAGGCGCTTCCTATACCTGGCCGGAAACCGAAGTCAGGCTCAAGACCGCCCTCAGACAACTTGAACTCCTCGCCAGAGATGTGGGCGAAAGCCTTGCCTGCAGGGAAATGCGAAAACAGGCCTGCGCCTATACCAGGGGAATCGCGGGCGGCAGAGGCATACGGGACCGGATCGTACATGCCCAAACCATAGCCGAGTACCGGGAACTGCTCCTTTCTTCCCCGGACAGTGCGGAATGATATGTTATGCGCCATTTTATCATGCGCTTACTTTTTTAAAATTCGCGCTTTTAAACTAAATTGAAACGGCATTTTTTCCGTAAAAAACGGATAATGCCATTCCCCGTTACTATTTTTTATCATGCCATTGAGCTGGAAAAATAACGTATCATATTCATTAAAATTTTCAACATATAACCCCGCCCTCATTAACGAATTAAGGATTTCCCCGATTGTATACATCCAGCCATGATTCTTTGCCCTTTTTGGTTCTGCCGCATATCCGCCTATCCATTCATCATTTTCAGCTTCTTTTTTAAAATAGGGATATTTTATTTTCAGTTCATTATTTTTTAATATGTTCTCATTCAACATCATAAAAAACGGATGCGAATCATTTAGATAAAAAAGGCCGTCGTCTTTTAAAAAATGTCCAATAATATCCGCCCATTTTTGAAGATCCGGCAGCCAGCACAACACCCCTTCCGAAGTAAATACAATATCATATTTATCGTTATATTTTGATAAATCCATTTCCATTAAATCTTCTTCTATAAATTTTACGTTTTTTATATTTAATTCCGCGGCCAATTTATTTGCATACATAATATTGTCTGGTACTAAATCGATTCCGGTAACAGTTGCCCCCATGCGGGCCAGCGAAATTGTATCGGCTCCAGTATTGCATTGCAGGTGTAATATTGTTTTACCGTTAATGTCCCCAAGTTCTTTTTGTATCAAATTTGACAATACCGTTTTATTCCTGGTTAAGGCAATTTTAAAATGTTCGTAATGATCCCTGGACAATAAACCCCATGCTGTTTTATTTTCATCTATTTCTTTCATTGATTACTACTATATACAGGGCCTGTGTCAAATTCAAGGGGATTGTATTATATTTCAACATAAGCTATTATTTTATAATGAAAAAGATACGCCTTTCCCTGGCTTCCCAGATTTTGATGTTGTGCCT
Source organism: Spirochaetaceae bacterium (assembly GCA_031268255.1). Lineage (GTDB taxonomy): Bacteria > Spirochaetota > Spirochaetia > Treponematales > Breznakiellaceae > JAIRTD01. The sequence continues at coordinate 759 of JAIRXO010000068.1, read as the reverse complement.
GTCTCTGATTCTGGTCATTTCAATAACCCTTTCGGTTATTTTCATCACCAACATAAACCGCATGACCGAGGAGGACCTCCGCGCCCTCTCGCGGGAAACCATGCTGTACCTTAACGCGGATATACAGAACGCCCTTGCCCCGGCCATACAGATGACCCGTCTGGCCGCTTCCTTTGCCAACGCCGCGGCGGAGGATCCCGAACTACTGGATGCCGTTATGGCCGGAATGCTGGCCACCGATGATTCGGTCTTTGAAATGTATTACGGAACCGTCCGTTCCCGTTTTGAGGGCGGCTTCTTTATCACCGCCACGGACTGGAACCCCTATGGGGACAACCCTGAATGGGATCAGGTTAAGCGGCCCTGGTTTACCACCGCCATGGAACATCCCGGAGAGCTTGTTGTTACCGCCCCCTATGAGGATTCGCAGACCGGAAAAATATGTGTTACCACGGTTCATACCGTGCAGAATCTGCGGGGGGAGATCGCCGGCGTTGTGGGGGCCGATGTGTTTCTGGATGTGCTTACCCGGATTGTTACGGCCCGGAGCATAACCGCCGATGGAAACACCATCTTGATTGACGGGGACGGACTTTATGTGGTGCATAACGATCCCAGTCTGGTAATGACCGGAAATTTTTTTGATGACGCGGCGAAACAAATGCCGGTAAACAGGAAGGAGATGCTGTCCGGCGCCATAACGGTGAACTTTTCCGGCGATACCTATATTTGTTCCGCTCCGGTTTCGGGAACCGGCCT